>NZ_LZIZ01000138.1:0-5080 GCF_001666915.1 Mycobacterium sp. E3339
TGCTGGCCTTCGTGGTGCTGAAGCTGACGCAGGGCAACCAAACCGCCGGGCGGCCGACCACCCAGCCCGCGCCCCCGGCAAGACGGTCATCTTGGTGTCGCGCACCCGCCCGCCCGCCATCGCGCTGAGCGTCCGCGACGCCCTGGACGGCGTGCTGGTGGAAATGGGTTCGGCGGGGGCCAAGGTGGCTTCGCTCGTCCAGGGATTGTCCGATGTGTACGTGCACGCCGGCGGCCAATTCGAATGGGACTCGGCCGCCCCGGTGGCCGTGGCCCGGGCCGCGGGCCTGCACACCTCGCGCATCGACGGCTCGGGGCTGGCTTACAACCAGCCCGATCCAAAGCTGCCGGATTTGGTGGTCTGCCGTCCCGAGTTGGCCGAGGCTGTACTGGCGGTCACGCGCTGAGAGCGCTTATACCACAATCGATTTCGGGCGCAAGAGGATCTCAGTGAGCGCCGGGCCGCCGCGGCGCCTGGCGGCGGGCGGCGTGGCGACGTCGGGGGTGGCGAGGGTGATGCCCTGCGCAGGCAGCGCCACCGCCCCGGCCACCAGCTCACCGGCGTCCCACAGCGCGACGTGCACCGCCCAGTCGTCGCGCCCGAGCTCGGAGAATTCCCGCGTCCCGTCCAGCGGGTCCACGATCCACACCCGGTCCGCACGCAGCCGGACCGGATTGTCGACACCCTCCTCGGACAGCACCGCGTCGTCGGGGCGCTCGTCGGCCAGCGCTCCCATCAAGAAGTCATGGGATCGCTTGTCCCCCGCGGCTTTCCGCTCACTCGCTTCGGCGTCGGCGAACTCATCGCGGACCGTGAGCAGCAGCCGCCCGGCCTCGGTGGCCAGCCGCGCGGCCAGGTCGTGGTCATCCGTCAGCTGCAACGCCATCACATTCCTTAAGTTGGCAGTGTTGACCAACTTTACCCTGCCAACTCGATGCCTGCGGGCACCGCCCCGAACGGAGGGGTTCGGCCGTAATCTGGTGAACGTGAGCGGGGGAAACGTTCCTTCATTGAGCCGGTTGCGAAGCATTCCACGGGGGCGACTGATCGTCATCGGCGTTGTCTCGGCGGTAGCGCTGGCCGGTGTGCTGGCCTTCGTGGTGCTGAAGCTGACGCAGGGCAACCAAACCGCCGGGCGGCCGACCACCCAGCCCGCGCCCCCGGCAAGCCGCGCATCGTGGTGTCGCGCACCCGCCCGCCCGCCATCGCGCTGAGCGTCCGCGACGCCCTGGACGGCGTGCTGGTGGAAATGGGTTCGGCGGGGGCCAAGGTGGCTTCGCTCGTCCAGGGATTGTCCGATGTGTACGTGCACGCCGGCGGCCAATTCGAATGGGACTCGGCCGCCCCGGTGGCCGTGGCCCGGGCCGCGGGCCTGCACACCTCGCGCATCGACGGCTCGGGGCTGGCTTACAACCAGCCCGATCCAAAGCTGCCGGATTTGGTGGTCTGCCGTCCCGAGTTGGCCGAGGCTGTACTGGCGGTCACGCGCTGAGAGCGCTTATACCACAATCGATTTCGGGCGCAAGAGGATCTCAGTGAGCGCCGGGCCGCCGCGGCGCCTGGCGGCGGGCGGTGGATTCGTCACCGGCGCAGCGGGTTTGGGCCATGCCGCGAGGGGCCACGACGTCCGGCATTACACCGAGACATGTTGCGAGAAGCCGGTATTGACGAGGCCGGGGGGCGCGCCATACGGTCAGCGCAGCGCCTGCTGCCAGGACAGAATGCGTTCGGCCAGTTCGGGTCCGGCGTCTTCCTGGATGAAGTGACTGGCGTGGATGCGCGCGTGCGGCTGGCCCGCGGCGCCGGGGATGTGCTTGATCAGCGGGCGGTCCGCTTGCCCGAGGATGGGGTCGCGCGCCCCGAAGATGGCAAGCATGGGCTTTTCCCATTGCCCCAGGGCCTTCCAGGCCGCCCGGTTGGCCGGCACCGCCGGATCGTCCGGTGAGGTCGGCACCAGTTGCGGGAAGGCGCGGGCGCCGGCCTGGTACGTCTTGTCGGGAAACGGCGCGTCATAGCCGGCCCGCACCCGGGCGGAAACCCGGCGGACGGTTCCCACGGAGACGATGCGGCCGGCGGGCAGCACGGGGGAGTAGCGCGCGAACGCCCGCCACGCGTAGAAGGCGGGCGGGGTGGCCCGCTCCGCGGTGGGCAGGAATCCATTCGCCACCACGAGTCGCGCGACGCGGTCACCCTGCTCGGCGGCGATGCGCAGCCCGATCAGCGATCCCCAGTCCTGCACGAACAGGGTCACGTCCTTGAGGTTGAGCCGCTCGAACCAGGAGGTCACCCATTCGACGTGGCGCTGGTAGGTGTAATCCTCGACCCGGCTGGGCTTGTCCGAGCGGCCGAAGCCGATCAGGTCGGGCGCGAGCACGCGGTTCCCGCCGTCCGTCAAGGGCGGGATCATCGTCCGGTAGAGGTAGCTCCAGGTGGGCTCGCCGTGCAGCAGCACGATCGGTGGTCCGTCGGAAGGGCCCTCGTCGAGGAAGTGCATGCGTAGCGGTTGGGTGTCACTTGCCGCCACGTCAACGTAGTTCGCTACGAACGGATAGCCCTCCAAATTTTCGAATCGGGAGTCCGGGGTTCGTAGCACATGCATATTCAGCTCCTCCGGTGGGCGGGCGCCTTGAGTTAGCCTCTCTCGACAACGCGAGTTCGTCTAGTGGGGAATTTCATTGAGCTAGACGTCTGGTGGACATTAAACTCGCTTGTTCATGGCGATTCGGCGTGCCGTCCTGATCATTGCCGACATCAGCGGCTACACCCACTACATGCAGTGGAACCGTACCCACTTGGCCCACGCGCAATTGACGGTGGCGGGCCTACTGGAGTCGGTGATCGACGCCGGTAGGGGTCTCAAGCTCGCGAAGCTGGAGGGTGACGCCGCGTTCTTCTGGGCGCCCGACGGCGACCCCAAAGTGCTGGTGTGCGACCGGCTGTCCCGGATGCGGGAGGCTTTCATCGCGCGCCGTGAACGCTTCAAGAAGGACCTGGCCTGCGAGTGCGCGAGTTGCGCGCAATTGGACAGCCTTTCGGTGAAGTTCGTCGTCCATCAGGGTGAGGTGGCCGAGCAGCGGGTTAAGCGACACGTGGAGCTCGCGGGCTTCGACGTCATCCTGGTGCACCGAATGCTGAAAAACACGGTGCCAGTGGTCGAATACGTGCTGATGACCGAGCCGGTCGCGGCGTGCCTCGACGAGTCGGTGCGCTCGCAGTGCAAGCCGCTGATCCACATCTTCGACGACATCGGCGAGACGCCGACGCACTATCTCGATCTCGCGACCTCGGAGGTCTCGGTAGTTCAACCCGAGTCCGGCTTCCTTCGCCGCCTCGGGTCGACGTTCAAGCTGGAATTGAGCTCGCTGCCGTTCGTCCTCGGCTTCAAGGAGCCCGCGGCGGGTTTCCGCAACCTGGGCCGCGGCGCGGAGGAGATCCCGGCCTAGCCCGCGTCGCGGGTAGTGGCCAGCGCGCGGCCCATCCGGGACACGGCCTCGGTGAGGATGGCCCGCGAGGTCGCGAAGTTCAGCCGGACGTGACCCGCGCCCCCGGTGCCGAAGACGTGGCCGGAGCTGAGCGCCACCCGGGCGTGGTCGAGAAACCACCGGGCGGGTCCGGACAGGTCGGCGACCACCGCCAGGCCCGCGGCGGCCTCCTCGGCGAATCCGAGCTCGCGGCAATCCAGCCAAGCCAGGTAAGTCCCTTGCGGCCATTGGTATTTCACGCCAGGTAGGTGCTCGGCGATCAGCTCACCGAGGAGCGTCCGGTTCTGATCCAGGCCGCGCAGCAATGCGTCGAGCCAATCGCCACCGGTTCGGAACGCCTCGGCGTGGGCGATGATGCCGAAGTGGCTCGGCCCATGGCTGACCTCTTCGGGCATCCGGTTCAGGTCCGCGACCGCCTCGGGGCCGGCGATGGCCAGCGCCGCCTTCAGCCCCGACAGGCTCCAGGCCTTGGAGGCGGACGTCAGGGCGAACGCGTTCTCCGCGCCGGGCACGGTCAGGTATGGCGTGAAACGCGCCCCGTCCAAGACGACGGGCCCGTGAATTTCGTCCGACACCACCCGGACGCCGAACCGGCGGGCGAGCTCGGCGACGGCGCCGAGCTCGTCGGCCGTGTGCACGGCTCCGGTGGGGTTGTGGGGGTTGCACAACAGGTACGCGACGTTCCCTCCCCGTGCGCCGGCGCCAGCGAAGGCTTCTGCCAAGGCGTCCAAATCAATTCGGCCTTCGGCGCCCAGCGGTGCTTCGACGATCTGACGGCCGTCGTGCGCGACGAACGCGTAGAACGGGGCGTACACCGGCGGGTTGACGACGACGGCGTCACCCCGATTGGTGACCAGACGCAGCAACTCGACGGCGCCGAGCATGACGTCCGGCACGATCGCGGTGTGGCCCACCGGTAGGTCATGCCATTGCCAGCGCTCGGACGCGAATTGACCGACCGCCTCGGCCAACGCGGTGCCACACGGATACCCGGTGTCGCCGTTGTCGATGGCGGTCCGCAGCGCCTCGGCCACCGTCGGGGCCAGCAACACGTCCATCTCCGCGACCCACATCGGCAGGACGTCGGGCGGATGCTCGCGCCATTTCATGCTGGTGCGTTGCCGCAGTTGCTGCAGCGTGAGCTCCTCGAGGGGGTTAGACGTCACCCCTGCAGACTAAGTGGCGAATGCGTGCTTCGGGATGGTCAACGGCAGGTCCACCGAACTGAGCAATCCCGGTTCTGCCGCAACGACATACGGCACGGCGTTGACGACGCGCATCGCGGTGGCCACCATCGCGCCGGCACCGGAGGTCATGCCCCCCACCCCGGCTTTGTGCGGATCCTTGAGCGTCGCCGCCAGCGTGCAGTCGATGTCGGGGTCACCGCTGATCATGACGCGGTAGGACAGGTCGCCGATCCCGGTCGGCCAATCCGGCGCGACGTCGTGGGCGAGCCGGGTGACGTGCTCGATGACGATGGCTTCCCGGCCGTCGACCACACCGATCGCCCGCATGCGCAGCGCACCGCAGGTGCCCGCCTTGATGGTGCCCATAGCGACCTCCAGCGTCCGGTTCGTCACCGCGCGGTCGAAATACTC
>NZ_LZIZ01000139.1:0-11229 GCF_001666915.1 Mycobacterium sp. E3339
GCCCGGGCCGCGGCCTTCCGTGGGGCCGCCGGGGGCACCGCCCCCCCCGCCGCCCGGGCCGCCACCGCCGGTCGGGCCGCCCGGGACATCGCCGCCGCCACCGCCGGGCCCGCCGCCACCCGTGGGGCCGCCGGGGGTGCCGCCGCCACCACCGGGTGTGGACGGAGCCACGCTCGACGTGGGCGTGGTCGTCGGGGTGGTGGTCGTGCTGCTGTTGGGTCCCTTGTTGCCGCCGCCGCAACCGACGGCGAACACGAGCATGGCCGCGCCGCCGAACAGCGCGAACGAGGTCCTGGCTGCCGATCTCATCGCAATCCCCAATCCCCGCTTGCGCCTGTGCAAGTGGTTCACTTCTCCTTACCCGGGCGCACGCCCGGGCAAACGGGGATTGCGGAGTGGGAATTCCGCCGATACAAACGCCGATGGCCCATCACCGGGATGGGCCATCGGAAAGCGATTCGACTAGCAGTCGAGCCCGGACACGCAGCCGGCAAGGGTGGCCTGGTGGACGCCGGCCGCGGCGTGCGCCGGCGCGGTGCCGGACGACGAGTGCGTCGCCGGTGCCGCCGCGCCGCCCGTCGGGCCAACCGGCACCCCGCCGAAGCCGAGCGCCAAGGTCACCGCTGCCATCCCGCCGAGCGCGGCAACCGCCGTAGTGATTCGAGTTTTCATCAGCCGCTCCTTTTCCTCGAGCGCGTCGGACGAAGTGGCGCGCGTGTAACACAATGCTACACCTGTGCAACTATTGCTACGAGCAAGAGTTTTCCGACCCCGGTCGAGCGGCGCGGATGGTCATCCGGGGGTAGGAGAAAGCGCGGCGGACCGCGGCGCGTTGAGGGCCGATGGCCCATCTCGGGCTAATGGACCATCGGCGAGCCAAATCGTATCCTCGGACAACTGTTGCTATGCGGGATTCCGCCGAAATCTCCTGGTAAGAAATTTTCTTATTCGTAAATTGGACAGCGCACCGCGACGCCGCGCCGGGACGCCCGCCCGCGTCCAGCTCTTATCCCGAAAGCGAACGGGCGGCCGCGCCCTAGGCCTCCTTGGTGATCAACTTCCGCAGCGCCACCCTGTCCGGTGTCAGCAGCTCGGCGATGCGGGGCTTGTTCACCTCGGCGACGATGATCTCGCCGACCTCCTGGTAGACCTCGCTGAAGATGCCGTGCGACTTCATCTTCTCGGTCTGATACAGGTTGTCCTCGGTGGGCGTCACGTAGTAGACCGCGTCGGCCTTGAATCGGTGCACCAGCCAGAGGTGGATGAGCGTCATCAGCCGCTTCTGGCGTAGCTTCTCGGCGAAGGTGTTCTGGTCACGCACCTGCAGGATGCTGCGGCCGTGGCGGTCCTTGATCGGATCGACCACCACGTTGGCCAGCTGCTCGTCGCCGTTGCCATAGATCCCGAGCTCGAGAACGTCCGAACCGGCGCGGCGGGGCCGCAGGGTCACGCGCAGCTTCTCGCCCAGGTGGTAGTTGTCGCTCCACAGCGCCAGCCACTCCTCCAGCAGCTTCTTGGGCACCTCGGTCTGCGCGAGGTGCTGGTGCTGGGTCGAGCCCTTGCCCATCGCCTTGGTGGTCGCGGTGCGGCCCGACGACGCGGCCAGCGCGGCGTCGCTGCGCGGCCCGCCGACCAGGGTCTGCGGGGTCCGGTACGGCGACTCGACCAGGCGCATCTTGCGCTGCAGCCGAGCCAGCGCCAGCATGCCGTCCTGCTGCAGCGACGTGGCGAACTCCTCGGCGGCGACGCCGTCGATCTGGTGACCGCCATAGGTGATGAAGTTGAAGACGAAGCCCATCTTGCCGAGCTCCTCGGGGAAGCGCTTCATCTCCTCGTCCGTCATCCCGGTGGTGTCCCAGTTGAACGACGGCGAAAGGTTGTAGGCGAGCATCTGGTCGGGGAATTCGGCGTGGATCGCCTCGGCGAACTGGCGCGCGTCGGCGAGGTCGGCGGTCTTCGTCTCCATCCAGAGGATGTCGGCGAACGGCGCGACCGCAAGCGATTTGGCGATCGCGTAAGGAATCCCGCCGCGGATCTGGTAGTAGCCCTCCGGGGTCTTGGACAGCTCCGGGTCCCACGGCGGGTCGACGCCCAGCTCCTTGGCCTTCTCCCGCGCGGCGTACAGCGACGCGCGCGCCGCGAACTGCGTCCACTCGTCGGGAGTCATGCTCGGCGGCTCGTCGTCCCGGTCGTCGAACGAGAGCACCTCGGCCACGGCCTCGCCGTAGGTCATCAGGCCCGCGTCGTCCTCCCAGGCCGCGACGAACCGCGACTCCACCTGGTCGAAAAGATCGTCGATGGAGTTCTGGCCGTCGTCGCGCCACTGGGTGACGGCCTCGGTGACCAGGGCCATGATGCCCTGGCGCTCGAGCCACGCGTTGGCCAGGCTGTACTCGCTTTCGGCCAGGGCGTAGAGCAGGTGGCCGTTCAGTTCCTTGACGCCCAACTCGTAGAAGCGCCGCACCAGGGCCAGGAAGCAGCCCTTGTAGGACGGGATGTTGAGGTTCGTGGCGCCCAACAGGAACGGTTGGTCGCGCTCATCGGCGCGGCTGTCGATGAGGTTGGCCGCCTCGGCGTCGGTGCGCGCGACGATGATGCCGGGAACCTTCATCACGTCGAGCTGGAATCGGGCCGCGTTGAGGCGCTTGATCTGTTCGTCGGAAGGCACCAGCACCTTGCCGCCCTGGTGGCCGCACTTCTTGGTGCCGGGACGCTGGTCCTCGATGTGGTAGCCGGCGACGCCGACTTCGACGAAGCGACGAATCAGGTTGCGCACGTGCGGGTCACCGCCGTGGCCGGTGTCCGCGTCGGCGATGATGAACGGCCGGTAGTCGTACTGGGGGGTGGTCGCGCGCTGGCGGTCGTTCATCTGCAGCCGCAGGTACTGCTGATTGCGGTCGGCGGTCAGCAGGGCGCGCACCAGGACCGCGGCGTCGTCGGGCACCTGGCTCAACGGGTAGCTGGCGAGGTCGGGGCCGGGGTCCTCGGTGGTGGAGCCCTTGGCCGACGTCGCCCAGCCGCCCAGATAGATGCCCTCGATGCCCATCCGTTTCATCGCGACCGCCTGGCCCGGCGAATAGGGGCCGAAGGTGGTGATGCTCTTCTTGGCGGCGAACAGCTCGCGCAGCCGGTCGTAGAAGGCCACCGCCGCGTTGCGCGCAACGGCGTAGTCGGTGGGGATCGTGCCGCGCTGCTCCACTACCTGGCGGGCCGTGTACAGGCGGGTGATGCCGGCGAAGCGCGGGCCGTCGATGTACCGCTGCGTGGCGGCGAGCTCGTCTTCGAACGATGTCCGGACTTCGGTGTCCGTGTCAATGATGGCCATGGCCTTACGCTCCTGTTCGGCACGATTTACCTGACCGAGAGTCTATCCCCGGGGATGACCGTTCAATCAGGGGTCGAAAGACCCGTGCCGAAACCGTGATCGCCGGGGCCCCGGCCCGCTGCGGCACACATAACCCTCCGGGCGCGGCCAGGCCGAGTGTGGGGGCCGATGGCCCGGGTTTTGGCGTCGATGTGCTTGGCGCCCAAAAGGTTTCGAAACCAACGCGGTCGTCGCTCCGGGTCGGCCGTCGCGGGAATGCAAGGAAAACCCAGCGCGCCCAGCAAACTCGGTGTAGGGTATCGCCGTGCCCACAGAATTGCGGTATGAGCGGTGGTACCTTCCCCTGTCGGTTCCCGTCGGGCTGGGCCCGAAGCGCAGCGAGCTACGGGTGGAGGCGGGAACCCTGCACGTGAAGATGGGCTGGGCCTTCGACGCCCACATTCCCCTGGCGTCGATCACCAGCGCCGCGCCGGCGCAGGACAAAGTGCTGACCATGGGCGTGCACTACGCGAAGGGCCGCTGGCTGGTCAACGGGTCCGGTAAAGGCTTGGTGACCTTGACGATTGAGCCTCCGGTGGAGGCGAAGGCCGTGGGCCGAACGGTGTCGCTGCGCGCGTTGTGCGTCAGTGTCACCGACCCGGACGCGCTGATTGCCGCCTGCACGGGGACCCGCACTTAGCCCGGTTCGGCGGCAGCCCGGTGGGCCAGCCAATCCCGCTGGCGCCGGACGAATCCTGCGTCGACGACGTTGCCGTGCCCCGGCACGTAGCGGGCATCGGGTCCGCCGATCGCGAGCAGCCGATCGAGGGTGGCCGGCCAGGCCGTCAGATCCGAGTCCGCGTCGATGAAGGGGTCGGCGGACTCCTCGATCAGGTCGCCGGTGAACACCACGTCCGGGTCGGCGTCCCCGCCCGGAGCGATCACCACCAGGTCCGAGGTGGTGTGGCCGCGGCCAGGGTGGGCGACCGTCACGGTGCGGTCGCCGAGGTCGATCGCCGCGTCATAAACCCCGTGGCGTGGGGGCCGCAGGGCCGCGATCGCGCGGTCGAGTGCCGCGGCGTCGGCGCCGTATTGCAACGCGTGCTCGCGCATCCGGTCGGTACCCGACGTTAGGTATTCGACCACCTCGGGCGCGCAATAGACATCGGCGTCGGTGAACAGCGCGGAGCCCAGCACGTGGTCAAAGTGCTTGTGCGTCAGGACGATATGGCTGACCGGGCGGCCGGCGAGCCGCCGCACGTCGGCGTCGATCGCGGCGGCCTCGGCGAGGGTGGTGCCGCTGTCGATCAGCATCACCCCGGTGCGCCCCCACACCAGGCCGACGGTGACATCGCAGAACCGCAGCCGGCACCGATGCACGGTGGCCGTCAACCGCTCCCAGGCGATATGCACATCCTGAAACCTAGCCGCTCGGCGGTGACGCCGGGCGGAATGGTTGACACGCCCCGAATGGCCGACATAGTGGACGACACCAGGATGGTCTGAGCGGCGAGAGGAGCTCGCGGTGCGCGCAGTCGTCATCACCAAGCGCGGTGATCCGTCGGTGCTGCAAGTCCGGCAGCGGCCGGATCCCCCGCCGCCGGGCCCGGGACAGCTGCGGGTCGCGGTGCGCGCCGCGGGGGTGAACTTCGCCGATCACCTCGCCCGCGTCGGGATGTACCCCGACGCGCCGAAGCTGCCGGCCGTGGTCGGCTATGAGGTCGCCGGGACGGTGGAGGCCGTCGGCGACGGTGTGGATGCCGGCCGCGTCGGCGAGCGGGTGCTAGCGGGCACCCGATTCGGCGGTTACGCCGAGGTTGTCAACGTGGCCGCGAGCGACTCGGTGCCGCTGCCCGCGGCGATGAGCTTCGAACAGGGCGCCGCCGTGCCGGTCAACTACGCGACCGCGTGGGCGGCCCTGCACCGTTACGGGTCGCTGCGCGCGGGTGAGCGCGTGCTGGTGCATGCCGCCGCCGGCGGCGTGGGCATCGCGGCCGTCCAGTTCGCGAAGGCCGCCGGCGCCGAGGTGCACGGCACCGCGTCGCCCGCCAAGCATCGCAAGCTCGCCGAGCTCGGGGTGGACCGCGCGATCGACTACCGCCGCGACGGTTGGTGGCGGGGCCTCGAGCCCTATGACCTGGTGCTCGACGCGCTGGGCGGCACGTCGCTGCGGCGGTCCTACGATCTGCTGCGGCCCGGCGGAAGGCTGGTGGGGTACGGGGTGTCCAACCTGCAGCATGGCGAAAGGCGCTCGCTGCGGGCGGCCGCGCCGCACGCCCTGGCGATGCTGCGCGGGTTCAATCTGATCGACCAACTCTCGGACTCCAAGGCCGTCATCGGCCTCAACATGCTGCGGCTGTGGGACGACCGCGGCACGCTCGAGCCCTGGATCACGCCGCTGACCGAGGCGCTCGACGACGGGACCATCGCGCCCGTCGTGCATGCGGCCGTGCCGTTCGACGATGCACCGGAGGCGCATCGCATCCTGGCCGCGCGGGAGAACGTCGGCAAGGTGGTCCTGGTGCCGTGACTTCGCGCGAGTTTTCATCGGCCCCGTAGCGGTTATCTCTCCCCCATGGCTATCACCGACTCCCGCGACGTCGTCATCGAGGCGACGCCCGACGAGATTATGGACGTGCTCTTCGACATCGAGTCGCTGCCCGAGTGGTCGTCCTTTCACAAGAAGGTCGAAATCCTCGAGCGGGACGATCAGGGGCATCCCAGCAAATCGCGGCAGGTCGTCAAGATCGTCGGGGTCAGCGACGAGCAGGTGCTCGACTACTCCGTCGAGGACGACGGCGTGGGCTGGACGCTGGTGAGCTCCAAACAGCAACGCGCACAAGAGGGTCGCTACACGCTGAAGCCCGATGGCGACACAACCCGGGTCCACTTCGAGCTGACCGTGGATCTCACCGTGCCGGTGCCCGGGTTCCTCGTCAAGCGAGGGTCCAAGGGGCTGATGGACACGGCGACCGACGGGCTGCGCAAAAGGGTGCTCGAAGTCAAGAAGCGCGGCAGTTAGCGGCGGCGCTTCCCGACCGCCGCCGCGCGGGCCACACTGTTCGGTATGAACAGGTTTCAACAAGTCGCCTCGGCGGTCGGCGGGCTGGTGGTGCTCGGCGCGGTGGCCGCCTGCGGCGGCCACGGTGACAGCCGGGTGACGGCGCCGTCGACGCCGAAGGTGACGACCCTTGGGCGGACCGTCCCGGCCGCGCCCGCCGGCGGCCCGCTGACCATCAGCAGTCCGGCATTCGCCGACGGCGCACCGATTCCCGTGCAGTACACGTGCAAAGGGGCGAACACGGCGCCGCCGCTGACATGGTCGGCGCCGTTGGGGGCGGCGCTCGTGGTCGACGACCCGGATGCCGTCAACGGGTTGTGCGTGCACTGGGTGGTGACCGGGATCGCTCCCGGTGCGGGCAGCACCGCCGAGGGTCAGACGCCGGCCGGGACCACCACGCTGCCGAACACGGCCGGCCAGCCCGCCTACAAGGGGCCCTGCCCGCCGGCGGGAACCGGCACGCACCACTACCGGTTCACCCTCTACCAGCTTCCCAACGACTACCAGTTGCCCGACGGCCTGGCCGGCGTGCAGGCGGAGCAGACGATCGCGGGCGCGGCGACCGCGCAGGCGCGACTCACCGGAACCTTTGGAGGCTGAAGGTTCTAGGCCATGTCCTCGAGCGCCTGATAGCCGGCGTTGTAGCCGGGGGTAAACGTGATACCCGGACCGCCATGACATCCCGCGCCGCCGAGGTAGAGGCCCTCGATGGGAATCGGGAAGTCGAGAAATCCCTTGGGCCCCGGCCTGTTCGGGCCCATCAGGTCCGGATGCAGCAGGCCGTGGCAGAAGTCGCCGGCGGGCGCGCCGAACATCGTGTTCATGTGGTAGGGCGCAAACGTGATGTGCCGGATGACGATGTCCTTGAAGTTCGGGGCCAGCCGGGTGATCTTGTCGATAACGCGCCCCGCCATCTCGTTCTTGAGCCGGCCGTGCTCCTGGCGGTCGACTTCGACCGGGAAGGCGTAGGCGTACGCGCTGGCCGCGTGCTTGCCGGGCGGAGCCATTCCCGGGTCGTGCACGGACGGGATCTGCATGCCCATCGAAGGGTTGTCCGGCACGATGCCCCGGCGGCAATTCTCCCAGTGCAGCTGTTGCTCTTCCGGATCGCCGAAGATGCCGACCGACTGCTGCATGCCTTCCTCGTTCAAGAACTCATACGGCGGGGCGAATTCGGGCAGCCCGTCAAGGGCGAAGTGGATCTGGACGAAGGAAGCCCGGTGGTCGCGTCCGGATAGCCGCGAGACCAGCTCCGCCGGAACATGTTCCGACGCGATCAGTTCGGTCAGCGTCAGATCGGGCGCGAGGTTGGAGATCACGATCGGGGCGGTGATGCTCGATCCGTCGCGTAGCCGCACGCCGGTCACCGCGCCGTGGTCGACGAGGATCTGCTCCACCTTCGCGCGGTAGCGGATCTCACCGCCGTGGGAGACGAACAGCTCGCGCAGGTGCTCGGTGAGCGCGCCGATGCCGCCTTTGAGCTTGGTCATCATGGCCGTGCTGTCGTCGGGCACGGCCAGGGCGAAGGCCAGGCAGGTGGCGCTGCCCGGCGTGTAGGGCCCCCGGTAGGTCGAGTTGATGGCCAGGAACGCGAGCATTCCGCGCATCACCGCGTGCTTGTCCTTGTCGGGCAGGTAGCGGTCGATGACGTCCATCGCCGATCCGAACAGCATTTCGTGAATGGCCCGCCGCTCGGCGTCGTTGGCCGCGCAGGCATACATCTCGTCGATGGTCTTGGGCGGCGTGCGGACATCGAAGCGGCCCAACGCCTTTGCGGGCCCCTGGCTCCACCCGATCAATTCGGCCATGCCGGTGACGGCTTCCATGCCGTGCTTGGAGCCCAGGTGCGTCATCAGCTGCATCGGGTCGCGGTAGAAGATCATCGGCTCCTCGCCGTGGTCGCCGATGTTGGTGGACATCACCTCCGGCTCCACCGTGGGCAGGGTGTCCAGCCCCAGATCCTTGGTGATCTGGCTGGCGGTCGGGAACTGGACGGAGCCGGCGATTTCGTAGCGGAAGCCGTCGATGAGCTCGACGGTCGCCGCCATGCCGCCCGCATAGGTGTTGGCTTCCAGGCACAGGGTCCGCAGGCCCGCGCGCTGCAGGATCGCGGCGGCGGTCAATCCGTTGTGGCCCGCTCCCACGACGATCGCGTCATAGTCCGGCATGGCTTCCTCCCTCGGGTCGGCGCGTGACAAGAATATGTCAGTACTGACATAATTGGAAGATGTCAGTCCTGACTGGTGGCCTGGGATACCATTCCGGTGGGATGACCGCGCCGACGAACCGCCATGAGCTACGCCGCCGATCAACGCACGAGGCGCTGCGCCGGGCGGCATTGAAAAGCTTTGCGCGCAAGGGCTTTACCAATGTCACCGTGACCGAGCTGGCCCGGGAGGCCGGCGTCACCGAGCGGACCTTCTTCCGCCACTTCCCCACCAAGGAAGCGGTGCTGTTCCAGGACTACGAGACGCAGCTGGAATGGCTGGCCGAGGCGCTCGCCGGCCGCCCCGCCTCCGAGTCACTCTTCGACGCCGTGCTGGCGAGCGTGGCGGCCTTCCCGCACGACCTTGAAGTGGTCCGCCAGGCCGCGACCGCCCGTGCGGAGTTGATCAGTGCCGACCGGATCGAGGGCCATCTGCGGGTGGTGCAGGCGTCGTTCGCCCGAGTGCTGACCGACTTCGTCCGGGCCCGCAACCCGGACGTGGCGAACGTCGACCTGCTCGCCGAAGTCGCGGGCTCGGCCCTGGCGGCCGCCCTCGTTGTGGCGGTGGAGAATTGGGGCCGCAACGGCTGCACCGGCGACCTCGGCGAACTCGTGGCATCCAGCCTGCAGGTGCTGCGCTCGGGCTTGGCGCCGCTCGCCTGACCCGTCGAATGCGCAAACCTTGAGCACACGGTCAAGCGTTCTGCGCGCTCGCGACGGCCGCTTCGACGAAGCGGCGCAGCACGGCGTTGTGAGCGCGCGGCAGAAACGCCAGGGCCACCGGGCTCACGGGCGCTCCGCGCAAAGCGACGAACCGGACGCCGGGGTGAATGTTGCGGCGAACGGCGACGTCGGGGATCACACCGATGCCGCGATCCGCCGCGACGGATTCGAGCCACTCGTCGAAATTGGTTGTCTCCACGATGGTTTTCGGCCCCTCCCCGGGGGGCCACGACCAGGGCCCGGTGGTGCCGCTGGCGGTGTTGACGACCAGCGGCCAGCGCGGGACCTCGGCCCAGTCCAACTCCGATCGGCCGGCCAGCGGTGAGTGCACCGAACACACGGCCACTCGGGACTCGTCGAAGAGGTGCACCACCCGCACGGCGGTCGACGTGACGTGCCCGCGGACGACGGCGACGTCGACCTTGCCCTGTTGCACGGCGCTCAGCGCATCGTCGGTGCGGACCAACCTGACCCGCGCCCCGGTGGTTCGTTCGAAACGGGCGACGGTGTCCTGCGCCCACGGGTCGGGCAGCAACCAGCTGAATCCGAGGCCGATGCTCGCCTGCCGGCGCACGGCGCCGACCGCAAGTTCCAGCTCCGCGAGGATCCGCTCGATGTCATGGAGGAACGCCCGGCCGGCCCGGGTGGTCTCGACGTGCCGCGAACTGCGATCCACGAGCGTCGCGCCGAGCGCGTCCTCCAGTTGGCGGATGGTGCGGCTGAGCGCCGGTTGGGTGATGCGGAGTTCGTCGGCGGCCTGGGTGAACGACTTGAGCCGCGCCACCGCCTCGAACGCCCGAAGGTGGCGCAGCTCGACTCGGCCACCGTCCAACGCGCCCATGCCCGAGAAGCATAGATCGATGACAGCGGGCATTTCACAGCCGACCTCGGCGGACCTACCGTCGAAGCCAGGAGATAGATCAGAGGAGACAAAATGCCACTGCTGTACATCGACCTCGTCGAGGGCCGCACGCCGTCGGAGGTGCGGGCGTTGCTCGACGCCGTTCACGAGTCCGTCGTCGATGCGTTCGGCGTGCCGCCGCGCGACCGCTACCAGGTGGTGCGCACCCACCCCGCCCACGAAATCGTCGCGCTGGACACCGGATTGGGCATCACCCGTTCGGCGCGCCAGGTGATCGTGCACATGGTGAGCCGGCGCCGCACACGGGTGATGAAGGAGAAGTTCTTCGAGCTGCTGGCGACCAATCTGGCGGAACGGTGCCAGCTCGACCCGGCCGATCTCATCGTCTCGATCACCGAAAACAGCGACGAGGATTGGTCTTTCGGCCACGGCCGGGCGCAGTTCCTCACCGGGGAGCTGACATGACCCTGGACACTCGGCTGACCAAATTTTTCGGTGTCCGGCACCCCGTGGTGCTCGCCCCGATGGCGGGCATCTCCGGAGGGCGCCTGGCGGCGGCGGTGACGTCGGCCGGCGGCCTGGGCCTCATCGGCGGCGGTTACGGCGACGCCGATTGGTTGGGACGCGAATTCGACCGGGCCGCGGGGGCGGCGGTCGGATGCGGGTTCATCACCTGGAGCCTGGCCCGCCAACCCGAGCTGCTCGAGGCGGCTCTGCAACGGCGGCCCGCCGCGATCATGCTGTCATTCGGCGAGCTGCAGCCGTTCGCCGACCGCATTCGCGCCGACGGCACCCCCCTCATCGCGCAGGCGCAGACGCTCGACCATGCGCGCCAGGCCCTGGACGCCGGAGCCGAAGTCATCGTGGCCCAGGGTGGCGAGGCCGGTGGGCACGGCATGACCGCGCGCTCCACCTTCACGCTGGTGCCCGACGTCGCCGACCTCGTCGCCGCACGCTCACCGGACACGCTCGTGCTGGCGGCGGGCGGCGTCACCGACGCCTCCGGGGAGGCCCAGAACCTGGTGCCCACCAGGGCGCCGTCGGCGCCGAGCGCCAGCGCCGCCGCCAGCCCC
>NZ_LZIZ01000140.1:0-9920 GCF_001666915.1 Mycobacterium sp. E3339
CCATCTATCTCTTCGACGACTCGTTCGGCGCGCTCGACGTGCACACCGACGCGCGAGTGCGCGCATCGCTCACGCGGGTGGCCGACGTGGCCACCGTCATCGTTGTCACGCAACGGGTTTCGACCGCCGCGCAGGCCGACCAGATAGTCGTCCTCGACGGCGGGAGGCTGGTGGGCACCGGCACGCACGAATCGCTGCTCACCGACTGCGCCACCTACGCGGAGTTCGCCGACTCACAGTCGGTGAGCGCGTTGCGGTCCGGTCAGGTCGGGGGCGGGCCATGACCGCGGTCGCCACCCGGGGGTTGACCCCGGCCCCCGCCGGGCGGTCGCGCGACTTCTGGGGCACGGCCACCCGGCTGACCAAACGGCTTGCGCCCCAACGCCGGCTGAGCATTGCGGTGATCGGCCTGGGCATCACCGGGACGGTGATCGGGGTCGTCGTCCCGCGAATCCTTGGCCATGCCACCGATCTGCTGTTCAACGGCGTGATCGGCCGGCAGCTCCCCGCGGGCATCACCAAGGCGCAAGCCGTCGCCGCGGCCCGCGCCCGCGGTGACAACACCTTCGCCGACCTGCTGTCCGGGATGGGTGTGGTGCCCGGCCGGGGTGTCGACTTCGGCGCGGTGGCGCGCACGCTGGCGCTGGCGTTGTGCTTGTATCTCGTTTCCGCGCTGCTGATTTGGGCGCAAGCGCGCCTGCTCAACGTCACCGTGCAGCGCACCATGGTGGCGCTGCGGTCCGATGTCGAGGACAAGATCCACCGGCTTCCGCTGTCCTACTTCGACGGACGCCAGCGCGGCGAGCTGCTGAGCCGGGTGACCAACGACATCGACAACGTGCAGTCGTCGCTGTCGATGACCATCAGCCAGCTGGTGAGGTCGATGCTCACCGTGGTCGCGGTGCTGGCGATGATGGCGTCCATCTCGCCGCTGTTGGTGCTGATCACCGTCGCCACGGTGCCGCTATCGCTGGTGGCGACGCGCACGATCGCGCGGCGCGCGCAGCGCCTGTTCGTGGCGCAATGGACGAGCATCGGTCGCCTCAACGCTCACATCGAGGAGACCTACAGCGGTTTCACGGTGGTCAAGACCTTCGGTCACCAGGCCGCGGCGCGCGAGCAGTTCCGCGATTGCAACGACGACGTGTACCGGGCCAGTTTCGGCGCCCAGTTCTTCTCGGGCCTGGTGGCACCGGCGACCGCGTTCATCGGCAACCTCGGCTACGTGGCCGTCGCCGTGGTGGGCGGCCTACAGGTGGCCACGGGCCGCATCAGCCTCGGCGGCATCCAGGCCTTCATCCAGTACGTCCGGCAGTTCAACGCCCCGCTGAGCCAGGTGGCCGGCATGTACAACACCCTGCAGTCGGGGGTGGCCAGCGCCGAGCGGGTGTTCGACCTGCTTGACGAGCCCGAGGAAAGACCGGATCCAGTGCCCGCCGCGGCGCCGCCCGACGGCGGTGCCGCACGGGTCGAGTTCCAGCACGTGAGCTTCGGCTACCACCCGAATGTCCCGGTGATCCATGACCTGTCGATGATCGCGGAGCCCGGGAGCACGGTGGCGATCGTCGGGCCGACCGGGGCCGGCAAGACCACGTTGGTGAACCTGCTCATGCGGTTCTATGACGTCGACTCCGGGCGGATTTTGGTGGACGGCGTCGACATCAGCACCATGAGCCGGCAGTCGCTGCGGTCGCGAATCGGCATGGTCCTGCAAGACACCTGGCTCTTCGAGGGGACGATCGAGGAAAACATCGCCTACGGGCGACCGGAGGCCACTGCCGATGAGGTGGTGCAAGCCGCCACGGCGGCATACGTCGACCGGTTCGTGCACACCCTGCCGGCCGGGTACCAGACACGGGTCAGTGGCGGCGGCGGCAACATCAGCGCCGGGGAGAAGCAACTCATCACGATCGCGCGCGCGTTCCTTGCCCGGCCGCAACTGTTGATCCTGGACGAGGCGACCAGCTCGGTGGACACCCGCACCGAGGCACTCATCGCCCACGCCATGTCAGAGCTGCGCCGGGATCGCACGAGTTTCATTATCGCGCATCGGCTTTCGACGATCCGCGACGCGGACCGCATCGTGGTGATCGACGACGGCCGGATCGTCGAGCAGGGCAGTCACGCCGAGCTGCTGGCGCGCCGGGGCGCCTACTACGCCATGACCCGCGCGTAAGCCGCGGGGCCGCGTATTCGCGGGTTGGCGCCGAATCGGCCGGGATTGCCATCACAATGGCTAAGTAGTGACGGAAGGACCAACACGCGATGGTGGACAAACGTCTCGAACTCGGTCTGCTCGGACCGCTGGAGATGAGCGTTGACGGCACCCTGGTGGCCTTGGGCACCCCGAAACAGCGGGCGGTACTGGCCCTGCTGCTGATGAACCGCAACAGCCCGGTCGCCGTCGACCGGCTCATCACGGCCCTGTGGGATGACCAGCCGCCGTCGGGGGCGCGGGCCAGCATTCACTCCTACGTGTCCAATCTCCGCAAGCTGCTCGGCGGCGCGGGCATCGAGCCGCGCATGGTGTTGGCCGCGGCGCCGCCCGGATACCGGCTCAACATCGACGAAAACGCTTACGACCTCGGACGGTTCATCGCCGAAAAGACCGCGGGCGTGCACGCCGCCGCGTCCGGCAAATTCGAAGACGCCAGCCGGCACCTGACGGCCGCCTTGGCGGAATGGCGCGGGCCCGTACTCGAAGACCTGCGCGAGTTCGGATTCGTCGACACCTTCGCCACTTCCCTTGTCGAGGAGAAGATTCTGGTCCATGGCGCCAAGGCGGAGGCCGAAATCGCCTGCGGGCGTGCGTCCGCCGTGATCACCGAACTCGAGGCGCTGACCACCGAACACCCCTACCGCGAACCGCTTTGGGCGCAGTTGATCACGGCCTACTACCTCACCGATCGCCAGTCCGACGCGCTGGCCGCCTACCGCCGCGTCAAGGCGACGCTCGCCGACGACCTGGGCATCGACCCCGGGCCCACGCTGCGCTCGCTCAACGAGCAGATCCTGCGCCAAGAGCCGCTGGACGTGAAGCGCACCGCCAAGACCGCCGCCGTCGACACGGTGACGGTGCTCGAGCAGCACACCATGGTGTCCGGGCAGCAGGCCATCGCTTACCTGCACGAGGCGTTGGGGCGCAGCTATCCGCTGCGGGCGGCGGCGACCCGGATCGGGCGGCTGGGCGACAACGACATCATCCTCGACAGCCCCAAAGTCAGCCGCCACCATGCCGTCATCGTCGACACGGGCACCAGCTTCATCATCAACGACCTGCGGTCGTCCAACGGCGTCCATGTGCAGCACGAGCGGATCCGCTCCGCCGCCACCCTGCGCGACGGCGACCACGTCCGCATCTGCGACTACGAATTCACTTTCCAGATCGCCGCCGACAGCGACGCGTAAGCCACCCGTCGGCGCGGGGCTAATCGCGCGATTCGTGGTGCGTTCCGGTGGGCGGGGGCTTACGGTCAGGGTTGCTAGGTCAGGGGGTTGCGGCTGACCGGTGTGCCCGGCGATTGTTGGGTGTCGGTGGCGTGGTGGACGGGTGTGAAGGATCGGCGATGAGTGATGAGCAGGTCTCGCGGGTGGGCACGCAGTTTGGGCCGTATCACCTAAAGCGGCTGCTGGGCCGGGGTGGGATGGGCGAGGTCTACGAGGCCGAGCACACCGTCAAGGAGTGGACCGTAGCGGTCAAGCTGCTCTCGGAGACCTTCAGCAAGGACCCGGTGTTTCGGGAGCGGATGAAACGCGAAGCCCGCACCGCCGGTCGTTTGCAGGAGCCGCACGTGGTGCCCATCCACGATTACGGCGAAATCGACGGGCAGATGTTTGTCGAGATGCGCCTGGTCGAGGGCACCGACTTGGACAGCGTGCTCAAACGCTTTGGGCCGCTGGCCCCGCCGCGTGCGGTGGCCATCATCACCCAGATCGCCTCGGCGCTCGACGCCGCCCACGCCGCCGGGGTGATGCACCGCGACGTCAAGCCGCAAAACATTCTGGTCACTCGCGATGATTTCGCCTATCTGGTCGACTTCGGCATCGCCAGTGCCACCACCGATGAGAAGTTGACCCAGTTGGGCACCGCGGTGGGGACGTGGAAATACATGGCGCCCGAACGGTTTTCCAACGGCGAGGTCACCTACCGCGCCGACATCTACGCCCTGGCCTGCGTGCTGTACGAATGCCTCACCGGCACACCGCCGTATCGGGCCGATAGCGCCAGTGTCCTGGTGTCAGCGCACATGATGGATCCGATACCCCAACCGACGGCCCTTCGGCCGGGCATTCCCAAGGCTTTCGATGCGGTGATCACCCGCGGGATGGCCAAGAAACCCGAGGAGCGTTACGCCAGTGCCGGGGACCTGGCCCTGGCCGCGCACGAGGCGCTGAGCAACCCCGACCAAGACCACGCCGCGACCATCCTGCGCCGCAGCCGGGAAGCCACCCTGCCCGGCACCGTCACGATGGGTCCCCCAGCCACGCCGGCCGACACGGCCATGGCGCGTCCCCCGGTACCGACGGCAAACACCCCACCGCCGGCGCCACCGGGCTCGACCCCGGTGCCCGGTCAGGGGGCGCCGCAGTGGCGGCCCGAGAGCGGTCCGATTCCGGCGGCCAGCCACACCCCGCCGCCCTATTACCAAGCCCCCAACGCCAATTGGGGCACACCGCCACCGCAGACCCCGCAACCGTTCACCGGCGCACCCGCCTGGAACCAACCCCCACCCAAACGCCGCAACCCCTGGCCCATCATCGCCGGCGTCGCCGCGCTGGTGGTGGTCCTCGCCGTCGCCGCCGTGGGCATCTCGCTGGTCATGGGAGGCGACGACAGCAATCCCCAGGCGAACCGCACGTCGACCACCACGACGACCACGACCACCAGGACCGCGACCACGACGACCACCACCCGGGGCGGCAACGCGCAAAGCAAACTGCTCAACGCGCTGCCCGCCGGGTATCCCAGTGGCGCGTGCACGGCCGCGACCCCGAAGTCGAACAGTATCTGGGTGAACGCGCTGGCCATGGTCGACTGCGACCAGAACACCAACCAGGGCGGCCCGTCCCGCGCGGTCTACGGGCTGTTCGCCAGCGCGGATGTGCTGAAGAAGGCGTTCGACGACGACGTCGCGGCCGTACAGCTGATGAACTGCCCGGGAGCCGGCGCGTCGCCGGACGGCTGGCATCACGACAGCACCCCGACGGTGACCGCCGGCATGATCGCCTGCGGCACTTACAAGAACCACCCGAACGTGATATGGACGAACGAGGCCAAACTCCTGCTTTGCGACGTGTACGGGGATCCGCCCAACATGGAGGACCTGCATACCTGGTGGACCAATTACGGTGGCTGAGGATCGGCGATGAGTGATGAGCAGGTCTCGCGGGTGGGCACGCAGTTTGGGCCGTATCACCTAAAGCGGCTGCTGGGCCGGGGTGGGATGGGCGAGGTCTACGAGGCCGAGCACACCGTCAAGGAGTGGACCGTAGCGGTCAAGCTGCTCTCGGAGACCTTCAGCAAGGACCCGGTGTTTCGGGAGCGGATGAAACGCGAAGCCCGCACCGCCGGTCGTTTGCAGGAGCCGCACGTGGTGCCCATCCACGATTACGGCGAAATCGACGGGCAGATGTTTGTCGAGATGCGCCTGGTCGAGGGCACCGACTTGGACAGCGTGCTCAAACGCTTTGGGCCGCTGGCCCCGCCGCGTGCGGTGGCCATCATCACCCAGATCGCCTCGGCGCTCGACGCCGCCCACGCCGCCGGGGTGATGCACCGCGACGTCAAGCCGCAAAACATTCTGGTCACTCGCGATGATTTCGCCTATCTGGTCGACTTCGGCATCGCCAGTGCCACCACCGATGAGAAGTTGACCCAGTTGGGCACCGCGGTGGGGACGTGGAAATACATGGCGCCCGAACGGTTTTCCAACGGCGAGGTCACCTACCGCGCCGACATCTACGCCCTGGCCTGCGTGCTGTACGAATGCCTCACCGGCACACCGCCGTATCGGGCCGATAGCGCCAGTGTCCTGGTGTCAGCGCACATGATGGATCCGATACCCCAACCGACGGCCCTTCGGCCGGGCATTCCCAAGGCTTTCGATGCGGTGATCACCCGCGGGATGGCCAAGAAACCCGAGGAGCGTTACGCCAGTGCCGGGGACCTGGCCCTGGCCGCGCACGAGGCGCTGAGCAACCCCGACCAAGACCACGCCGCGACCATCCTGCGCCGCAGCCGGGAAGCCACCCTGCCCGGCACCGTCACGATGGGTCCCCCAGCCACGCCGGCCGACACGGCCATGGCGCGTCCCCCGGTACCGACGGCAAACACCCCACCGCCGGCGCCACCGGGCTCGACCCCGGTGCCCGGTCAGGGGGCGCCGCAGTGGCGGCCCGAGAGCGGTCCGATTCCGGCGGCCAGCCACACCCCGCCGCCCTATTACCAAGCCCCCAACGCCAATTGGGGCACACCGCCGCCGCAGACCCCGCAACCGTTCACCGGCGCACCCGCCTGGAACCAACCCCCACCCAAACGCCGCAGCCCCTGGCCCATCGTCGCCGCTCTCGCGGGGGTGCTCGTCTTGGTCGCCGGCGCCGTGGGCATCTGGCTTCTCGTGCGGCCCAAGCCGGTGCCGCCACCCGACCCGATACCCGCCGAGCGCCTCAGCGCGCTGTTGCTCGGCGCTTCCGACATCAACTCCGTCATGAGCTCCTCGACCATGGAGCCCGGCAAACCCATTCAGGCGATGGACACTTCGGCACTGACGGTGTCACAGCCCGACTGCCAGGGAGCGCTCTACACCACCCAGAGCCCGGTGTATGCGGGCACCGGTTACTCGGCGGTGAGCGGGCTGGTGTCGTCCGAGCCCGGCGACAACTACGACCATTGGGTCAACCAGGCCGTCGTCCTGTTCCCGTCCGCCGACAAAGCCAAGGCCTTCCTGCAGAATTCGGCGGAGAAGTGGAAGGGCTGCGCGGGCAAGACGGTGACGGTGACCAACAAGGGCAAGACCTATCGGTGGACGTTCGCGCAGCTGCAGGGCGCGCCGCCGAAGATCGCCGTGCTGGACACCCAAGAGGGCGCCGACGGCTGGGAGTGCCAGCGCGCGATGGGCACGGCGAACAACGTCATCGTCGACATCAACGCCTGCGGGTATCACATCAGCGATCAGGGCACCCAGATCGTCGACAAGATCGTCGCCAAGATCGACAACGGCTAGCGCGGCGAATTCAAAGCCCCGCTGGCGCTTCGGGTTACGACTGCAGGTCGGGTCCCTCCGCGCGCAAATCGTCGACCGCCGACATGGCGCTGCGCAACTTGGCCAGCCATTCCTCGGCGTGCTCGCCGACCAGCTTGACCGACCACGCGAGCGCGTCGGCGCGGGAACGGGCGACGCCCGCGTCGACCAGCGTGTCGAGCACCTGCCGCTCCGGCTGCTTCAATCGGGTCATCACCGGAACCGCGATGTGGGTGAACAGGATTCGCTCCGCGCCGGCCTTCGAGCCGACTTCGACGCCCCAGGACACCTTGCGGCCGTAGCGGTCCTGCGCCTCGTCGGCGATGCGCATGCGCTCCGAACGGGTCTCCTCGCGGAACCGCGACGCGCGCCCTTCCGAGCGGGCCTCGGTTTCCTCTTTATCCGAGCCCTGGGGCTCGGGCAGCCGTCCGATGACGGTGATCTCTTCGCGGTCGACGATGACCGTCGGGTCGCCGTCGAACCAGCTTTCGGGCAGCCGCCCGGCGAACCATTCGGCGGCGCCACTGGCGTCGGGTTGCTGGGCTTGCTGCCAGCCGCCGGGGCGGCCGTAGCGCCGCCCGTGGGTGTGATGCGATTTCATGATTACATGATTACACCGTTACAGACGCAATGGAATGGCGTTCACCCCGGGCGAACGCCGCCCGTGCGTCGTGGCGTCCGCGCGCCGGCTCGACGGCGCGCAAAAAGGCGCTTTCAGGTGCGGAGAACCCGTTGATATGGGCTGTGGGAAGTTGTATTTTTGGTAGCGAAGCAGGCCCGGAAACGACCAATTCCAAGCGCCGGAAGTCAGGGTAGAAAACCGGCCGCGTAGGACCCGCGCATGACGGAGTCACACGCCCCCAGAGTCGTCCGGGCCTGCCCATGTGTACGGGGTTCCCGGCTCAATCGCCGCCGTTGGACCCGTCGCCCCGGCGAACCCTGAACAGCTTCACCTCGTTCTTGATGCCCTTGAGGCGGCGCGCGCCGGCGAACGACCCGTGGAACTCGCCGGTGTCGCCGATCGTCTCCCAGACCGAATCCGCCGCGAGGACGGTGCCCGGGCGCGCCACATTGGTGACCCGGCTCGCGACGTTGACCGGGCTGCCGAACCAGTCGCCCGCCCGGCTCACCGCCATGCCGGAAGCCACGCCCGCTCGCAGCCGCGGGAAATCGTTGTCGCTGTCGACGGCCTCGACGAGCTTCACCACCACGTCGAGCATGGGCAGCGGGTCGGGGCAGACGAACATCGCCGCGTCACCGATGGTCTTGACGAACCGCACGGGCGGCACGGTGATGTCTCGCGCGAGGACGGCCAGCCGGTTGGCCAGGTGCCCCAGCTCCTCGGCCGACACCGCCTCGCCGATCCGGGTGAAGCCGACGAGGTCCGCGAAAGCCACGGTGATCTGGCGGGCCCCCGGCAGCGGCTGGCCGGCGGCGCGCTCCGCGGCGTTGACCGCCTCGGTCTCCATCATGTGGCGCAGCTGCATGAACAGCATGTGCTGGATCATCGGGCCGAGCATCGGCGCGATCTGACTGACCAAAGCCTTTGACGCTTGGGCGATTTCGAGCTCCGTGGCGCCCGGCCGCATGATCGTCGACAGGGCGGCGTACCGCATGACCTCGGCGGCGCGGGACAGGCCCTCGGCGAGCACCCGGACCACCAGCACCAATTGCTCGGGGTCGAGGCCCAAGTCGACGAACCGCTGGGCGAAGGCGGCGGCCTCGCCGTCGGCGCGCATGTGCACCACCGCGTCGGGGTCGTCGACCCGCACCAGGCCGATGGCGCGCTGCACCTGCTGCAACAGCGCCAGGTCGACGCCGTACGTCTCGCTGATCTCGCGGGTGGAGACGTAGGTTCCGTCGCCGCCGATGAGGTGGCGGGTGGCCAGCAGCAGGGGTGGGTTGGTTGCCCGGATCTCTTCGCGGCTGATGCCCTGCTCGAGCAGCCACCGCACCAATTCCGCCCGCTCGGCGCGGGCGCTGCCCTCGAGCCCGTCGAGCAGATCGTCGATGTTGGCCTCGGCCCCGTCCTCCACCCGGCCAACGTACAACGGGCACCGCGGTTCGACAGAATGCCGAGTCGATCGCGAGCGCGGCGCAGCCGGGCGAAGCGGGTCGGCGGCAGAATATCGACTCGTGAGCACGCAGCTGTTGCGAGGATTCCCGCCGGTCGTCGACGAACACGCCACGGTGCTGATCCTGGGCTCGTTTCCCAGCGCCCAATCCCTGGCGGTGGGTCAGTACTATGCCAATCCGCGAAATGCGTTCTGGGCGATCACCGGTGAGCTGTTCGGGTTCGACGCGGCGGCGACCTACGAAACGCGGCTGGCCGCGCTCCAGTCGGCCGGGGTCGCCCTGTGGGATGTGCTGCGCGCCTGCCGCCGACACGGCAGCGCGGACTCGGCGATCGAACCGAAAAGCTTGGCGGTCAACGACTTCCGCGGACTGTTCGCGCGGTACCCCGCTATCGCGCGGGTGTACTTCAACGGCGCCAAGGCCGCCGAGCTGTACCGGCGGCTGGCCGAGCCCAACGAGCGGGTCGACTATCGGAGGTTGCCGTCGACCAGCCCGGCGCACGCGGTGGCGCCGGCCACCAAG
Source organism: Mycobacterium sp. E3339 (assembly GCF_001666915.1). Taxonomy (NCBI): domain Bacteria; kingdom Bacillati; phylum Actinomycetota; class Actinomycetes; order Mycobacteriales; family Mycobacteriaceae; genus Mycobacterium; species Mycobacterium sp. E3339. Next base: position 9,840 of record NZ_LZIZ01000140.1, read on the forward strand.
CTGGCGGCGTGGAAAACGATCACCCTATGACACCGGCGGTCGCCGGTGGGCCCACGGCCGGGCGGTTTCGATCTGCGCGGC
>NZ_LZIZ01000141.1:0-23479 GCF_001666915.1 Mycobacterium sp. E3339
CGCCCGCGCGGCCGCGAAGTAGCGCACCGTCACCGCAATCCCGTCTTGCTCGACGGCGGCCTCACCCATCGGGCTAGCCACCGATCGCGCTCATCGGACGGGCGGGCTGGATGAAGTTCGGGTCGTTGATGCCGTGACCGGCAGGCTTGCCCCACATCGCGACGCGCCACGCGCGTTCGATCGCGTCGTCGGACGCGCCGGTGCGCAACAGGGTCCGAAGGTCGGTCTCCTCGGCGGAGAACAGACAGCTGCGGACCTGGCCGTCGGCCGTCAGGCGGGTGCGATCACAGGCCGAGCAGAACGCGTGCGAGACCGACGCGATGACACCGAACTTGCCACTCGGCGTGTCCGGGCCGGTGTCGACCAGCCAGAGCTCGGCGGGCGCCGATCCCCGCGGCGCGGGGTCGGGACGCAGCCGGAAGTGCGGGCGCAGGGCGTCGAGCACGTCGTCGGCGCTCAACGCGGCGCCGCGCCGCCACTGGTGGCCGGCATCGAGCGGCATCTGCTCGATGACCCGCAACTGGTAGCCGTGCTCGAGGCAGAAGCGCAACAGCTTCACGACGTCCTCGCGCCCGGTGACCGGGTCGAGCACGGCGTTCACCTTGACCGGCGCCAACCCCGCGGTGTGGGCGGCCCGAAGGCCGGCCAGCACGTCGCCGAGCCGGTCGCGGCGCGTGATCGCCGCGAAGTGGTCGCGGTCCACGCTGTCCAGGGACACGTTGACCCGATCCAGGCCCGCCCGGGCGAGCGCGGCGGCCTGCCGCGCCAGCCCGACGCCGTTGGTGGTCAGCGAGATCTCCGGCCGCGGTCGCAGGGCCGCCGCCGCCGCGACCACCTCCTCGAGGTGTCGCGCCAGGAGTGGCTCGCCTCCGGTGAACCGGACGCTGGTCACGCCCAGCCGGGTGACGGCGATGTCCAACAGCCGCGCCAGCTCGTCGGCGCGCAGCAGCCGCTCGCCGGGTAGCCAGTCCAGGCCCTCGGCCGGCATGCAGTAGTTGCACCGCAGGTTGCAGCGGTCGGTCAGCGAGACGCGTAGATCGGTGGCCACCCGTCCATAGGTGTCGACCAGCGGGCCGGTGGTCGGCGCGTCGGGCACGCCGTCGGTGCGTCCTGGCACCGAGGGAACCCCGAGGGCGGTCAGCGTCATGCGGCCACCGCGGAGTATCGGGGCGGGGAGTCGACCGGAACGATCTGCTTGCCCAACGGCATCAGCGACACCGGGATCAGCTTGAGGTTCGCCAGGGCAAGCGGAATGCCGACGATGGTGATCGCCATCGCCGCCGCACTGATCAGGTGACCGATCGCCAGCCAGATTCCGAACAACACCACCCAGATCACGTTGCCGATCAGGGCGCCGGTCCCGGCGGTCGGCTTGTCGACGATCGTGCGACCGAACGGCCACAACGCGTACGAGGCGATGCGCAGCGACGCGAAACCAAACGGGATGGTGATGATCAGCAGGAAGCTGATGAGCGCCGCGACGACGTATCCGACGGCCATCCATAGGCCGCCGAACACGAGCCAGATGATGTTCAGGATCAGGCGCATATCTCCTCCACCGGTACCGCCCAGCGTACCGAGTGGGCAATAACGGGGGTGCTCGTCAGGCGGGCACCCGAGTAGGATCAAGGACCAAACGGCGTCCTGCGCAGGCGGGACGCTTATTGTGTTGGCCATTCTATTGATCCGTTAGACAAGCAGGTGAGACCAGTGCCGACCGGCAAGGTTAAGTGGTACGACGCCGACAAGGGGTTTGGCTTCCTGTCGCAAGAGGACGGCGAAGACGTGTACGTCCGCTCGTCGGCGTTGCCCGCTGGCGTCGAGGGGCTCAAAGCGGGCCAGCGCGTGGAGTTCGGCATCGCCTCCGGGCGGCGCGGGCCTCAGGCGCTGAGCCTCAAGCTGATTGAGCCGCCGCCCAGCCTCACCAAGGCTCAGGGCCGCCGCGAGACGCCCGCCGAGCACAAGCACAGCCCCGACGAACTGCACGGCATGGTCGAGGACATGATCACGCTGCTGGAGAGCGCCGTTCAGCCCGAGCTACGCAAGGGGCGCTACCCGGACCGCAAGACCGCTCGCCGGGTGTCCGAGGTGGTTCGGGCGGTCGCCCGGGAGCTCGACGCCTAGCTCGTCGGCGCCGGGTGCCGCCCGCTTGCGCATAAGGGGTGAGGAAGTGCCGGTCAGGGGGTACTCCCACCTCGCCACGGTCGTCGAGCAAGGAGGCTGCGATGGCACAGCAAGCGCAGGTCACCGAGGAGCAAGCCAGGGCACTGGCCGAGGAGTCTCGCGAAACCGGTTGGGATAAACCATCTTTCGCAAAGGAACTGTTCCTCGGTCGCTTTCCGTTGGAGCTCATCCACCCTTTCCCCAAACCGTCGGATGCCGACGAGGCGCGCACCCGCGCGTTTCTCGACACGTTGCGCGACTTCCTTCGCGGCGTTGATGGCAGCGTCATCGAACGCGATGCGCAAATTCCTGACGAGTATGTGAAGGGTCTGGCCGAACTGGGCTGTTTCGGCATGAAGATTCCGTCGGAATACGGCGGCCTGAACATGTCGCAGGTGGCCTACAACCGGGCGCTGATGATGGTTTCCTCCGTTCATCCCAGCCTCGGTGCGCTGTTGTCGGCCCACCAATCGATCGGGGTGCCGGAGCCGCTGAAACTTGCGGGAACCCCGGAGCAGAAGAAGAGATTCTTGCCCCGGTGCGCCGCGGGCGCCATATCGGCGTTCCTGCTGACCGAGCCGGATGTGGGTTCGGATCCGGCCCGGCTGGCGTCGACGGCAACACCCGTCGAAGACGGGACGGCCTACGAGCTCGACGGCGTGAAGTTGTGGACGACCAACGGCGTGGTCGCCGAACTGCTCGTCGTCATGGCCCGGGTGCCCCGCGGCGATGGGCACCGGGGCGGCATCAGCGCTTTCGTCGTCGAGGCCGATTCACCCGGAATCACCGTGGAGCGACGCAACAAGTTCATGGGGCTGCGCGGCATCGAGAATGGGGTGACCAGGCTGCACCGCGTCCGGGTGCCCAGCGAAAACCTGATCGGCCGCGAGGGCGACGGGTTGAAGATCGCGCTGACAACGCTCAACGCCGGGCGCCTGTCGATTCCCGCGATCGCGACGGGTTCGTCGAAGTGGGGCCTGAAGGTGGCGCGCGAGTGGTCGGGGGAGCGTGTCCAATGGGGTAAGCCGCTGGCCGAGCACGAAGCGGTGGCACGCAAGATCTCGTTCATCGCGGCGACCAACTATGCGCTGGACGCGGTGCTCGAGCTGTCCGGGCAGATGGCCGACGAAGGCCGCCACGACATCCGGATCGAGGCGGCGTTGGCCAAGCTGTGGTCGAGCGAGATGGCGTGCATCATCGCCGACGAGGTCATGCAGATCCGCGGTGGGCGGGGCTACGAGACGGCGGAGTCCCTGGCCGCGCGCGGCGAACGGGCGGTGCCGGTCGAACAGGTAGCGCGGGACCTGCGGATCAATCGCATCTTCGAAGGATCCAGCGAGATCATGAGGCTGCTCATCGCCCGGGAGGCGGTCGATGCCCACTTGTCGGCGGCCGGTGACCTCGCGAAGCCCGAAGCGGGTTTGCGGCAAAAGGCGACGGCAGCGGTAGGCGCCACTGGTTTCTACGCAAAGTGGTTGCCCCAGCTGGTTTTTGGAGAAGGACAACGCCCCAGCGCTTACAGCGAATTCGGACCGCTGGCGTCGCACCTGCGGTTCGTGGAACGCTCCAGCCGCAAGCTGGCCCGCAACACCTTCTACGGGATGGCCCGCTGGCAGGCCAAATTGGAGCAGCGCCAGGGGTTCCTCGGGCGGATCGTGGACATCGGTGCCGAGCTGTTCGCGATGTCGGCGGCCTGTGTGCGGGCCGAGGCGCAGAGGGCCGTGGACCCGGCGGTCGGTCAACAGGCCTACGAGCTGGCCGATACGTTTTGCCGGCAGGCCACCCTGCGGGTCGATGCGCTGTTCGATGCGTTGTGGAGCAATACCGACGGCTGCGACGTCCGGCTGACCCGCGAGGTGCTCCAGGGCCGTTACGCCTGGCTCGAGCAGGGGATCATCGACCAGTCGGAGGGCACCGGGCCGTGGATCGCCCACTGGGAGCAGGGCGCATCAACCGAGACAAACCTGGCTCGGCGATTTCTGAGTTCCTGACCGACATTCGAGCGAAACGCGGGAGATATGGCCACCTATGTTGCCGGGACGGGTGAATTCACTCGTGACACCAAGTACATCACCACCCGCGTCACCGCCGACGGGCGCGACGGTTACCCCGTGGAGCAGGGCAGGTACCGGCTGATCGTTGCCCGGGCGTGTCCCTGGGCCAACCGCGCCATCATCGTCCGGCGGTTGCTCGGCCTGGAAAGCGTTATGTCCATTGGGTTTTGCGGGCCCACCCACGACGAACGCAGTTGGACGTTCGACCTCGACCCGGGCGGCGTCGACCCCGTGCTGCAAATCCCCCGGCTGCAGGACGCCTACTTCAAGCGCTTCCCCGACTACCCGAAGGGCATCACGGTGCCCGCGCTCGTCGACGTGCCGTCGGGCGCGGTCGTCACCAACGACTTCGCGCAGATGACACTGGACTTCTCGACCGAATGGACGGCCTACCACCGCGACGGCGCACCGCAGCTCTATCCCGAGCCGCTGCGCGCCGAGATCGACGAGGTCAACAAGCGGGTTTACACCGAGATCAACAACGGCGTGTATCGGTGCGGCTTCGCCGGCTCGCAGGAGGCGTACGACGCGGCCTACGATCGGCTGTTCGCGGCGCTGGATTGGGTGAGTGAGCGCCTGGCCAATCAGCGATATCTGGTGGGCGACAACATAACCGAGGCCGATGTTCGGCTGTTCACCACGCTGGCTCGCTTCGACCCGGTCTACCACGGGCATTTCAAATGCAACCGCAGCAAGCTGTCCGAGATGCCGGTGTTGTGGGCGTATGCGCGCGACCTGTTCCAGACACCCGGGTTCGGCGACACCGTCGACTTCGTCCAGATCAAGCAGCACTACTACATCGTGCACGCCGACATCAACCCCACCGGAATCGTGCCCAAGGGGCCGGACCTGACGGGCTGGCTCTCGCCGCATGGCCGGGAGGCGTTGGGCGGCAAGCCTTTCGGGGACGGCACCCCGCCGGGGCCCCCGGTCGAGGGGGAGCGGGTGCCCGCCGGCCACGGTGCATAGGTTTTGCCCCTCGCGCGAATGTCGACTTTTCGGGCGGAATGGGTCAGATTCGTCGCAGAAAGCCGACGTTGGGCATCGATTAAAGCCGGCATCCCGCGACGAGCAGGGCGTTGCGCACGCGGGACACGACGACATCTGGACGATAGCGCAGCAGGTCGGCGCTGACTCGGACAATCGTCCACCCCCGCGCTTCTAGTTCGGCCAGCCGATCGATGTCTCGAGTTCGCTGCGCGGGGTCCGTCCAGTGCTGCGCACCGTCGAATTCCACGCCGACCTTGAATTCTTCCCAGCCCATATCTATGCGCGCAATCACCGCTCCCCATTCGTTGAGTACTTCTATTTGGGTCTGCGGCCGCGGTAAGCCGGCACCGATGATTACCAGGCGGGTCTTGGACTCCCACGGTGACTCGGCGCCGGCGTCGGCAAGCAACAACACCCGCCGCAACTGCACCAAGCCGCGCGCCCCGCGATGACGCTCGACCAGCAGCTCGACGTCAGCCGACTTCAGCTCTGTCGCATGCATAAGCGCATCCACCCGAATTACCGCTGCAGTGAGACCTTTTCGTCTTCCTAAGTCAAACGCCGTGCGCGCCGGCGTGGTAAGGCGGATGCCATCGCGTACACAGGTTTCGCCATCGTCCAGAGTGTCGCTGTGGAGGACGATATTCCTAGCCTTATCGCGGCTGGTCCGGTTGAGCTCGGCCGGCGACCAGTCGTCGATCCACTTCGTTCGAAGCAATGCTGCCGCGGATAGACCCGCCACCGTCGCGGTACGGTCCGACCACAGCCAAGCCGCTACAGCTCGGGTCACGGGCGTCAACTTCTGGCCGCGTGGGACATACACATTGCGGTAGACCATCTCGAAGCGGGTCCGCAATTGATGCGGCGTGAGCATGCTGGCTGCCAACGCTTCGGTTCCTCTGAATGGCCACCCCAGGTTGTGCATGCCGACACATTGCCCGACCACACCGACAGGTCGGCCGAACGTCGGATTGTTGGGCCAGCAAAGCCTGAATCCGCCCAACAACTCGACGTTCGGCGAGCTCGGCGCTCAATAGGTCAGGCGCACAGACCATTCCGCGTGCGGGACGTCACGCAGCTGGCCGGCGGGATCCATCACGAGCGTCAGCAACTGGACGACGATCCCCACCAGGCGCCCGCGCTGCGGGTCGACCGGCGGGATGGTGACCGCGAACCGGGTGGCCGGCCGAAAGATGGTGCTGGTGGTGTTGGTTGGATCCTCATAGACCTGCAGCAACCGCCACGGTGCCCGGTAGATCGCGTCGGGCACCGAGAGCTGGACCGGATAGCGCTCGCTGACCTTCAGTTCGCCCTGGGCTTGCGGCGTGTCACAGTCGTCGAGGTTGAGCACGCTGCAGTACAGGTACGGCCCCACCCTGGTGAGGTGGCCGTGCGAGTACGCGCTGATCTCCGGGCGCTGCGCACCGGACGGGCGCACCAGCAGCCAGGTGCCGACACCGACGGCCACGCACACCACCGTCATCAGGCCGGCGAGCAGCGCGGCCATGCCGCGTTTCACTCGGGCACCACCGCCGGGCTGCCGCGGCGCGCGCCCTCCTGCTCGACCATGACGGGCCGGTTGCCCCCGAGGCCGGGGATCAACGAATTCCCTTGGAAGCTCACAAGTGTCTGCGCCAACCCGAGGATGAGTATCGCCGTGACCGCGGTGAAGCCGACCCACAGTTCGGTGTAGACCAAGACGCCGACGGCGCCGCCCAGTACCCAGGCCAGCTGCAGCGTCGACTCCGAGCGCCCGAACCCAGACGCCCGCGATTCCTCCGGCAGATCGTTCTGTAGGGAGGCGTCCAGCGAGGCCTTCGCGATGGCGCTCGACCCCGACGTGACCAGCGTGGCGATCACGGCCGCCGCCAGGGTCCCCGCCACCGACGCCGCCAGCGCGACCGCCGAGACCGCCAGCGTGCAGCGCACCACCAGCACGGCCGGCCGGCCCAGCCGCAGGCGCGCGGCGGCGAAGTTGCCGGCGAAATTGCCGATGCCTGCGGCCGCGCCGATCATGCCGAGCATGCCCAGCTGAACCCAGCCGTTCGCTTGGTGTGCCTTGGCGACGAACGCCGGGTACAAGAACAGGAAGCCCACCATGACCTTGATGGTGCAGTTGCCCCACAACGAGGTGATGATGTTGCGGCCCAACGGTTGTCGCAGCGTTCCGCCGACCCTCTTGACTTCTTTGTGCCAGCTTCGCCGCTGCGGTTCGCTCTGCTGGCGATAGCTCAACGTGGCGGGCACCTCACCCGCCGTCACCTCGACCCAACGGGGGATCCGCATGGACAGCGAGGCGCCGGCGACCGTCACCGCGATGACGACGAACAACGCGCCCGGCAGCTTGAACAGGTGGGTGCACACGAACTCGACCCCGGCCGCGATGGCGCCGCCGGCGATGGTGCCGCCGAGCAGACCGAACACGGTGAGCCGCGAGTTCACCCGCACCAGGTCGATGGTGGGCGGCATGACGCGCGGGGTCACCGCGCTGCGCAACACGCTGAACGACTTGGAAAACACCATCATGGCCAGTGCGCACGGATAGAGCACCCAGGACGGGTAACTCCCGGTGGCACCGTCGTAGTTCATGATCAGCACCAGCGCCAACGCCGTCCGCAGGACGAACGACGCGGCCAGAGCGACGCGGCGGCCGTGCTGCAACCGGTCCAGCGCGGGGCCGATGAGCGGCGCGATGACCGCGAACGGCGCGATGGTGATCAGCAGGTACAACGCCACCCGGCCCTTGCTCTCCCCGGTGGCCGCCGCGAAGAACAGGGTGTTGGCCAGGGCCACCGCCATCGCGGCGTCCACCGCGAAGTTGGCCACCACCGGCCACGTCAGCGCGGTCAGACCGGACTTGTCGGCGCCGTCGGCGGTGGCGGCGCGCTGCACCATCCAGTACATCCGCGAACCCATCTCGCGGCTGCGCAGCGCGGCGGCGCGGGTGACGGTGATCCGTTCGCCGGCCGCGGCGCCCCGCGGCGGCGGGCTGTCGATGGGATCCGGCTCCGACTCCTGGCCGATGGGCGGCAGGTAGCGGTTGGCGCTCGGCATCGGCGGGGGCCGGCGGGTCCGCCGGTCGGCGCCTTCGCCGGCGGGGTAGTTGGCCGTGCCCGGATGCTGATTGTGGGCCCCATTGCGGGGCCGGCGCCCCGGGTTGGAGGCCACGCGGCCCGGATCGTCACGCCGCCGTCCAGACACGTTGGAGATTCTCCCCTATGTCGACGACATGCGTCTGCAGGTACGGGGTGTGGCTCGCCAACCTAGTATTGGAACCGCAATGCAGGAAGGGGACAGCGTGACCGGGCCGATCGAGGAATCCGCCGTGGCGACCGTGGCCGAGTGGCCCGAGGGCCTGGCGGACCTACTCACGGGCGCGGTGGACCAGGCCAGGTCCGCCGTCGTGGAGTTCAGCGGCGCCGAGGCGGTGGGCGACTACCTGGGCGTCAGCTACGAGGATTCGGCCGCCGCGACCCACCGATTCCTGGCGCATCTGCCCGGTTACCAGGGCTGGCAATGGGCCGTCGTCGTCGCCGCGCACCCCGGCGCCGACCACGCCACCGTCAGCGAGGTGGTGCTGATCCCGGGACCGACGGCCTTGCTGGCGCCCGAGTGGGTGCCCTGGGATCAGCGGGTGCGCCCGGGCGACTTGAGCCCTGGGGACCTGCTGGCGCCCGCGGCCGACGATCCGCGACTGGTCCCGGGCTACACCGCCAGCGGTGACCCGCAGGTCGACGAAACCGCCGCCGAGGTCGGGCTGGGCCGGCGTTGGGTGATGAGTGCCTGGGGCCGCGCCGAGGCGGCCGAACGATGGCACACCGGCGATCACGGCCCCGACTCACCGATGGCGCGCTCCACCAAACGGGTGTGCCGCGACTGCGGTTTCTTCCTGCCGCTGGCGGGATCGCTCGGCGCGATGTTCGGAGTGTGCGGCAACGAGCTGTCGGCCGACGGGCAGATCGTCGACAAGCAGTACGGATGCGGGGCGCATTCGGACACCCCGGCCCCGGCGGGCACCGGGTCGCCCGCCTACGAGCCGTACGACGACGGCGTGCTCGATGTCGCGGAGGCGCCGCCCGCGGCGCCCGAGCCGGTGGAGGCCCGCACCGAGGAGGCTGCGCCGGACGGTGGCGGGGAGCCCGAACCGGAGCCGACGGCGTTGACGCCCGAGACCCCCGAGCCCCAGCCCGAGGCACCCGAAACGCCGGAGCCCGAGCAGCCCCAGGCGGACTAGCCCTTTTCGGCGGCGGCCTTGATTCTGGCCAGCGAGGTGTTCATCCCGTCGACCAGTTCGCGTTCGAAGTTGGTGGTGCCGCCGAACAGCGCGTTCACCGACAGATTCGAAAACGCGGTGACGCCGTTTTCGGCGTGCCGGCTTTCGGTCACGCGGGTGCCCGCGCCGGTGGGTTCGAGTTCGTAGCTCCAGATCGTGCCGTTGGTCTGGACCCGGAAGGCCAGCTTCGTCTCGGGGATGACCTCGACGATGGTGCACGTGGTCGGCCAGAACACCCGGTTACGGCGATTGAGGTTCAGGGTGCGCGTGCCCTGGCGCAGCGGGCCGAAGCTCTTCATCCAGCGGCATTGCGGGCTCCACTCCGGCATCCGGCGAAGGTCGGATATCAACCCCCACACCTTGGAAACCGGTGCGTCGATATCGATTTGGGCTTGCAGCAGCGGGGCTACCATCGATCCTCCCGGGTTGGTGTCGAGTGCGGGTTAGTCGTGCTCGAAGTAGGTTTCGAGCCCGGCCTGTGCGCCGCGCGCGCCGCGGCGGGCCTCGGCGAGCTGTAACACGAAGATGCCGGTGCCGAGCGCCCCGACGCCGAGCCCGGCCAGGGTGACCGGGCGCCAGCTCTCCAGCGAGGGCACGAGAAACGCGGCGGCCAGCGCGGCCAGCCAGCCGAGCGCGCCGAGGGCGACGAACGGCCACGCGTTGAGTAGCGCGGGCGGCAGCGGCGGGGCTTCGCGGGCCCGGCCGGGTTCAACAGACATCGCGATCAACATAGCCCGCCGCGGGTGCGGGCCGCCGGACGGTGGTGCGGCCGGGCGAAAAGCGCGGGTTACGCGCCGGGGCAAGCGCTTCGGCGACCCGCCGCCGGCGGCGCTGAGGGCAACATCCGACGTTCACGGGTTCGTATCCCGATTCCTCGACGTTGCGTGTAACCTCGCGCCATGCCTGACAGCGATGCGCGGCTGGCCAGCGACCTGTCGCTGGCGGTCATGCGGCTGGCCCGCCAACTCCGGTTCCGAAACCCGTCGTCCCCGGTGTCGTTGTCGCAGCTGTCGGCGCTGGCCACGCTGGCCAACGAGGGCCCGATGACGCCCGGCGCGCTGGCGATTCGCGAGCGGGTCCGGCCGCCGTCGATGACGCGCGTGATCGCCTCGCTGGCCGACATGGGCCTGGTGGACCGCGCCCCGCATCCGATCGACGGCCGGCAGGTGCTGGTCTCGGTATCCCAGTCCGGCGCCGAGTTGGTGAAGGCCACCCGCCGCGCCCGCCAGGAGTGGCTGGCCAAGCGGCTGGCGACGCTGGACAGCGAGCAACGCGACACCTTGCGCAGCGCGGCCGACCTGATGCTGGCCCTGGTCGACGAAGGCCCGTGAGTCACGATGGCCTGAACGTTCAGGACGTCGACGATCCGGAGGACCCGCGCCTCGACGATTTCCGCCACCTGAACAGCGTCGATCGTCGTCCCGACCTGCCGTCGGGCAAGGGCCTGGTGATCGCCGAAGGCGTGCTGGTGGTGCAGCGCATGCTGGCCTCCCGGTTCACGCCGCACGCCCTGCTGGGCACCGAGCGCCGGCTCGGCGAGCTCGCCGCCGACCTCGCCGGCAATGCTGCGCCGTTCTACCGGGCCTCCGCCGACGTCATGGCGCAAGTGGTGGGCTTCCACCTCAATCGCGGTGTGCTGGCCGCCGCCCGCCGGGTGCCGGAACCCGGCGTCGCCGAATTGCTCGACCATGCCCGGACCGTCGCGGTGCTCGAGGGCGTCAACGATCACGAGAACCTGGGCTCGATCTTTCGCAACGCGGCCGGCCTCGGCGTGGACGCGGTGGTGTTCGGCGGCGGTTGCGCCGACCCGCTGTACCGTCGCGCGGTTCGCGTCTCGATGGGCCACGCGCTGCTGGTCCCGTACGCCCGAGCGACGGACTGGCCCGCCGAGCTGGCCACGCTCAAGGAGAAGGGATTCCGGCTGCTGGCGATGACCCCGGGCGCCAAGGCCTGCGCCCTGCCCGAGGCCATGGCGGCCGCGCGCGACGAACGCGTCGCGGTGTTGGTGGGTGCCGAGGGGCCTGGCCTGACGCCGGCGACCCTGCGCATGAGCGACGTCCGCGTGCGCATCCCGATGTCGCGCGGCACCGACTCGCTCAACGTCGCCACTGCGGCGGCTTTGGCGTTCTACGAACGGGCTAGGCTCGGCTCGTGACCGACGATTCCGTGCCTTGGGCAACGGGTTTGACGGTCGCGGGGTTCGTGGCCGCAGTGACCGGGGCCGCCATCGTGGTGCTCAGCCTGGGACTGGTTCGGGTGCATCCGTTGCTCGCGGTCGCGCTCAACCTCGTGGCGGCGGGCGGGTTGACGCCGACGCTGTGGGGATGGCGCCACAAGCTGGTGCTGCGGTGGTTTTTGCTGGGCGCGGGCATCGGGGTCGCGGGGGCGTGGCTGACGCTGCTCGCTTTGACGGTGGCGCGGTAACGCGAAAAAAGGGCTAGCGGCGATCGCGAGCGCGGCGTAGCCGGGCGCTGCGGGTCGCCGCCTTAGATTTAGCGCTGTCCGCCCGAGCGCACGCCGAGCAGCACATCCTCCCAAGCCGGGATGACGGGCTTACCCCGCCGGGTGTGCACCGGCTGCTCGGGCCGGGCGGGCTCCTCGTGCGCGGCTTGCGCCGGGGCGGGGGCCGGTTTCGCCGGCTCCTCGAAGTCGACGTGCGACACCCGCGCGAGCGGCCGCAGCGGGCGGTCGAAGTTCGGATCGATCAGCTCCTTGGCCGCATCGTCGATGGCCGTGACCGTTCCGCCGTGCGCGCCGGGGGCGAAGGAGAAGTGCGCGATGTTGTCGGACCGGCCGGCCTTCCAGGCAAGCTGCACGGTCCAGCGGCTGTCCTCGTTGCGCCAGGCGTCCCAGCTGAGCCGGTCGTGTTCCAGACCGCGCGTCACCAGGGCCGCGCTCACGGTGTCCAGCAGGGTGAGCACCGCGGGGCCGTCGGCGAGCACCGGATGCGCGGCCGTGGCCAACTCCGCCGCGCGGGCGCGTTCCAGCAACACGGGGTGCGCGAACCGGCGGACCCGCGAGATGTCGGAGCCCGACGCCGCGGCCACCTGCTCGACGGACGCGCCGGCCCGGATCTTGGCCTGAATCTCCTTGGGGCTCAGCATGTTTGTCACCTGGATGTCGAGCTGCGGTTGCTCGGTCGGCATGGTCTCGCCGCGCACCGCAGCCTTCAGCTGATCGTCGACCGCCAGTTTGAATTGCTCCTCCGGGTTGCCGGCCTCGCAGATGACGTGTTTGCCGTCGGCGCCGATCCCAACCATTTTGAGTTCCCGCATGGTTTCTCCTCGCAGGCTCCGTGCAGGTCGACGGACCCGTCTCGTGCGCACTCTAGTGCAGCTAACGCCCTTAACCTGTGGTGACACGCTGGGCGGTTGCGCGCTGATTGCGAGGCGGTTACAGGTGTTCGACCACCCAGTCGATGCATTGCGTCAGGGCGCTCACGTCGTCGGGGTCGACCGCCGGGAACATCCCGACCCGTAACTGGTTGCGCCCGAGTTTGCGGTAGGGCTCGACGTCGACGATGCCGTTCGCCCGCAAAACCTTCGCGACGGCCGAGGCGTCGACGTCGTCGACGAAGTCGATGGTGCCGACGACCTGGGACCGCAAGGCGGGGTCGACCACGAACGGCGTGGTGTACGACCGCTCCTCGGCCCAGGAGTACAACCGCTGCGACGAGTCGGCGGTGCGCTTGACCGCCCACTCCAGCCCGCCGTTGCCGAGCATCCAGTCCAGCTGCTCGGCCATCAGCGCCAGGGTGCCGATCGCCGGGGTGTTGTAGGTCTGGTTCTTCAGGCTGTTGTCCACCGCGATCGGCAGCGACAGGAAGTCGGGCACCCAGCGGCCGGACCCCGCGATGGATTCGACCCGCTCCAGCGCCGCCGGGCTCATGATCGCCAGCCACAGGCCGCCGTCGCTGGCGAAATTCTTCTGCGGGGAGAAGTAGTAGGCGTCGGTGTCGCCGATCTCGACCGGCAGGCCGCCGGCGCCGGAGGTCGCGTCGATGAGAACCAGGGCGTCCCCGGCGTCGTCGGGACGGCGCACGGGCACCGCCACCCCGGTCGAGGTCTCGTTGTGCGCCCAGGCGATCGCGTCGACCGAGGGATCGCCCTGCGGCTCGGGGGCGCTGCCCGCGTCCGCCTTGATGACGATCGGGTCGCCGACGAACGGATTGCCCGCGACCGCCGAGGCGAACTTCGAGCTGAACTCGCCGAAGGACAGGTGCAACGAGCGCTTGTCGATCAACCCGAACGCCGCGGCGTCCCAGAATGCCGTCGCGCCGCCATTGCCGAGGATGACCTCGTAACCGTCCGGCACCGAGAACAGTTCGGCGACTCCCGACCGGACCCGGCCCACCAGATTCTTGACGGGCGCCTGCCGGTGCGACGTGCCGAACAGCGGGGCCGCGGTGGTGGTCAGCGCCTCCAACTGTTCGGGCCGGACCTTGGAAGGGCCGCATCCGAAGCGGCCGTCGCGGGGTTTGATGTCAGCGGGAACCTCGAGCTGGTCAGCCATGCTCAACAGGGTAGTGAGCGGAGCTGACCGGCCACGCGGCGGTCCGATCGCGGGCGCCCCCGGCCGCGGCGAAAGCGGTGGCCGCGACCGCTCGGCGTTTCGCGCCCTGTGACGCAGGGCACACTAAAACCCTGACCACTGGTCAGCCCACAGTGCCGCCAGGGGGTCTGGAAGATATGCGGTACCTGCGGTACTGTCTGGACACAGCACGTCCAAATGTAAACCTCGTTGGGGAGGCTTGGATATGGCCAGGACACGCATGGTTCGGCGCTGGCGCCGCAATATGGAAGTGCGCGACGACACCGAATACGTCAACACGCTTGCCACACTGTCCGAGGGGTCGGTGCGGCGTAACTTCAACCCGTATACCGACATCGATTGGGATTCACCCGAATTCGCCGTCACCGAGAACGACCCGCGGTGGATCCTGCCCGAGACCGACCCCCTGGGTCGCCACCCGTGGTATCGGGCGCAGTCGGACGAGCGCAAGATCAAGATCGGCATGTGGCGCCAGGCCAACGTGGCCAAGGTCGGTTTGCACTTCGAGTCGATCCTGATCCGCGGCCTGATGAACTACACGTTCTGGGTGCCCAACGGGTCCCCGGAATACCGCTACTGCCTGCACGAATCGGTCGAAGAGTGCAACCACACGATGATGTTCCAGGAGATGGTCAACCGCGTCGGCGCCGACGTTCCGGGCATGCCGCGGCTGCTCAAGTGGCTCTCGCCGCTGGTTCCCCTGGTCGCCGGTCCCTTGCCGGTGGCATTCTTCATCGGCGTGCTCGCCGGCGAGGAGCCGATCGACCATACGCAGAAAAACGTTCTGCGCGAAGGCAAGTCGCTGCATCCGATCATGGAGCGGGTGATGGCCATTCACGTGGCCGAGGAGGCGCGGCACATCTCCTTCGCCCATGAGTTCCTGCGCCGGCGGGTGCCGCAGTTGACACGCCGCCAGCGATTCTGGACGGCGCTGTACCTGCCGCTGACGATGAAGGTCCTGTGCCGGGCCATCGTGGTGCCGCCCAAGGCGTTCTGGCAGGAGTTCGACATTCCCCGCGAGGTGAAGCGGGAGCTGTTCTTCCGCTCGCCGGAATCGCGAAAGTGGCTGAGCGACATGTTCGGTGACGTCCGGATGCTGGCCCACGACACCGGGCTGATGGAGACGCGCTCGGCGCGGCTCATGTGGCGGCTCTGCAAGATCGACGGCAAGCCGTCGCGCTACCGCAGCGAGCCGCAACGCCAGCACCTGGCCGCGGCGCCGGCCGCCTAGGGCCGCACGGGTAATCGCCTATGCCGCACGTTATTACCCAGTCGTGCTGTAACGACGGGTCCTGCGTTTTCGCCTGCCCGGTGAACTGCATTCACCCCACGCCCGACGAGCCCGGCTTCGCCACCTCGGAGATGCTCTACATCGATCCGGTGGCCTGCGTGGACTGCGGGGCGTGCGTGAGCGCCTGCCCGGTCGGCGCGATCGCTCCTGACACCCGCCTGGATACCAAGCAGCTGCCGTTCGTCGAGATCAACGCGTCCTTCTACCCGGAGCTGCCAAAGGGTGAGAAGTTGCCGCCGACCTCGAAGCTGGCGCCCGTGCTGCCGGCGGCCGAGGTGCGTGCGAGCCGGCGGCCGCTGACCGTGGCCATCGTGGGGTCCGGGCCGGCGGCGATGTACGCCGCCGACGAACTGCTCACCCAGCATGGCGTGCGCGTCAACGTCTTTGAGAAGCTGCCCACGCCGTACGGGTTGGTGCGCGCCGGCGTGGCGCCCGATCACCAGAACACCAAGCGGGTGACCCGGCTGTTCGACCGCGTCGCCGGTCACCGCCGCTTCCGGTTCTACCTCAACGTCGAGGTCGGCAGGCACTTGAGCCACGCCGAACTGCTCGCCCACCATCACGCCGTGTTGTACGCCGTGGGCGCCCCCGACGACCGTCGCCTGGAGATCGAGGGCATGGGTCTGCCGGGCACCGGCACCGCCACCGAATTCGTCGCGTGGGTCAACGGGCATCCCGAGTTCGCCCATCTGCCAGTCGATCTCGGCCACGAGCGGGTGGTGATCGTCGGCAACGGAAACGTCGCCCTCGACGTCGCCCGCGTGCTCACGGCCAATCCCGACGACCTGGCCCGGACCGACATCTCCGACCGCGCGCTGGCGGCGTTTCGTGGCTCCGCGGTCCGCGAGGTGGTGGTCGCCGCCCGGCGCGGTCCCGCGCAGTCGGCATTCACCCTGCCCGAACTGATCGGGCTCACGGGCTCGTCCGATGTCGTGCTCAGCGCGGCCGATCACGAGTTGGTCGCGGCCGATCTCGCCACCGCCAGGGACGGCTTGACCAGGCGCAAGCTGGAAATACTGAGCAAGCTCGGCGACGATTCGGCTCCGGCCCATAAGTCCGAGGCGCCGCGCATCAGGCTCGCCTACCAGCTGACCCCGAATCGGGTGTTGGGTGACCAACGCGCCATCGGCGTCGAGTTCGCCGTCACGGGCACCGACGAGCGGCGCCAATTGGAGGCGGGCCTGGTGCTGACCTCAATTGGCTACCGCGGCAAGCCGATTCGCGATCTGCCGTTCGACGGGTCGGCGGCCGTCGTGCCCAACGACGGCGGGCGCGTGGTCGACCCCGACTCCGGGGCGCCGGTGCCCGGGGCGTACGTCGCCGGCTGGATCAAGCGGGGCCCCAGCGGGTTCATCGGCACGAACAAATCGTGCTCGCTGCAAACCGTTCATGCCTTGGTCGAGGACTTCAACGCCGGCAAGCTCGGCCATCCGGCGGCCGGGCCGGGGGCGCTGGACAAGCTGGTCTTGGCCCGGCAGCCCGACGCCCTCGACGCGCACGGCTGGCGGGCCATCGACGCCGCCGAGATCGCCCGCGGCGGCGCCGACGGCCGCCCGCGCAACAAGTTCACCGACGTCGCCGACATGCTCGCCGCCGCTGCCGCCGCCGAGCCCGCGCCGCCGCAGCGACGCGGGCTGCTGGACCGGCTGCTGGGCTAGCCGGCGCCCTGCCCCGCCATCGCGGCCTGGATCTCCTCGTACGGGACCTCGCGGACCGGCTGCCCCATCGACCAGTGGTGGCCGAACGGGTCGGCGACTACGCCGTAGCGGTCACCCCAGAACTGGTCGTCCAACGGCGCGACAACGGTGGCGCCCGCATCCAGCGCCCGCTGGAACTTGGCGTCGACGTCGGTGACCGTCAGGTGGATGGTGACCGGGGTGCCGCCCAGGGATTTCGGCGTCATCGACTTGCCGCCACAGACCTCGGGGAAGTCGTCGTTGAGCATGACGAGAAAGCCGTTGATGCGCACCGCCGCGTGGACGAGTTTTCCGTCCGGGCGAGGCACCCGCCCTATCTCTTCGGCGCCAAAGGCCTTGACGTAGAAGTCGATTGCGGCGGCCGCGTCGTCCACCACCAGGTGCGGGGACAGGGCGGGTTCGATGTTAGGTGCCATTGTCGTTCTCCTTGCTGTCGGTCTCCCAGGCCGGCCCGGGACGGGCAGGCTCGCGAGTTATGACTGCTCCCGCGACGCAAACTCATCGCGGCGACACCCATTAAATCGCCGGGCACCGACAACTAGGCGTTGGTGAGGCTGCGATCCCAACCCTCGACGGACTCGGGGCTACGCGGGCCGGGACCCACGTAGATGGCCGACGGGCGAACCAGCTTGCCGAGCCGCTTCTGTTCGAGGATGTGCGCGCACCAGCCGGCGGTGCGCCCGCAGGTGAACATCGCCGGCATCATGTTGGGCGGTACCTGGGCGAAGTCCAGGATCACGGCCGCCCAGAACTCGACGTTGGTCTCGATGGCGCGGTCCGGACGGCGTTCGCGCAGCTCGGCCAGGGCGGCCTGCTCGAGCGCGACCGCAACCTCGTGGCGGGGCGCGCCCAGCCGCTCGGCGGTCGCGCGCAGCACCCGCGCCCGCGGGTCCTCCGCACGGTAGACACGGTGCCCGAAGCCCATCAGCTTGTCGCCGCTGTCCAGGATCTTCTTGACCAGGCCGCGGGCGTCGCCGGTGCGCTCGACCTCTTCGATCATCGGCAGGACGCGCGCCGGCGCGCCGCCGTGCAGCGGCCCGCTCATGGCCCCGATCGCCCCGGACAGTGCCGCCGCGACGTCGGCCCCGGTCGAGGCGATCACCCGCGCGGTGAAGGTGGAGGCGTTCATGCCGTGCTCGGCGGCCGAGACCCAGTAGGCGTCGATCGCCTCGACGTGCCTCGGGTCGGGCTCGCCCTGCCAGCGCGTCATGAAACGGGCTGTGACAGTCGAGCATTCGTCGATGATGCGTTGCGGGACGGCGGGCTGGTAGATGCCGCGCGCGGACTGGGCGACGTAGGACAGCGCCATCACCGAGGCCCGGGCCAGCTGGTCGCGGGCGGTGGCGTCGTCGGTGTCGAGCAGGGGGCGGTAGCCCCAGATCGGGGCCAGCATCGCCAGGCCCGCCTGCACGTCGACGCGCACGTCGCCGGTGTGGATGGGCAGCGGGAACGGCTCGGCGGGCGGCAATCCGTGACCGAACTTTCCGTCGACCAGCAGGGCCCACACTTCGCCGAACGTGACCTGCTGGTTCACCAGGTCTTGGATGTCGACGCCGCGGTAGCGCAGCGCGCCGCCGTCCTTATCCGGCTCGGCGATTTCGGTGGTGAAAGCGACCACGCCTTCGAGGCCGGGGACAAAGTCTTCGGGGACCACAGTCATAGGAAAATTCTCGCACCCCAGGTTCGCGCCGACGCTACCGGCCGGTAGCAAGCCCCGGTAGCGTTGGCGCGATGGCCGGACCAGACCGTGAGCACCTGCAGAGAATGCGCGTGGAGTACGGATCGGTGGAAAAGGACGGCAGTCCGGATCTCGACGCGGATTGGCTCGACGACGGCTGGGTTGCCTTGCTGCGCAAATGGATCGACGACGCGGAGCGCTCCGGCGTCGCGGAACCCAACGCCATGGTCCTGGCCACCGTCGCCGACGGCAGGCCGACGAGCCGGACGGTGCTATGCAAGAGCGTGGACGAGTCGGGGATCACATTTTTCACCAACTACGACTCGGCCAAGGGCGCCGACCTGGCGGTGACGCCCTACGCGTCGGCGACCTTTCCGTGGTACCTGCTGGGCCGGCAGGTGCACGTCCGCGGTGCGGTGAGCAAGGTCACTGAAGAGGTCACCGAGGACTACTGGTCCAAGCGACCCCGCGGCTCGCAGCTGGGGGCGTGGGCGTCGCAGCAGTCGCGTCCGATCGCCTCGCGGGCGGCCCTACTCGACCAGCTGGCCGAGGTGACCGCGCGCTTCGCCGACAGCGAGCAGGTTCCGGTGCCACCGGGGTGGGGCGGCTACCTGCTCGCCCCGGAGGAGGTCGAATTCTGGCAGGGGCGGGAGAACCGGTTGCATAACCGGATCCGGGTCATCGGCGACCGGGTCGAGCGCCTGCAGCCCTGACCGAGCCGAGGGGCCGGTGCGACGCCGCAGACCCGACCCCGGGCAGGCACGCGAACGCGACAACGACTACCTTCACCTATAAGCACCTAGTCAGGGCAGCCATACCAGCCAGAGCGCAAAGGGGTTCTCGTGGCCGACACCGACGACACCGCAACTCTGAAGTACCCGGGGGGCGAGATCGACCTTGAGATCGTTCGCGCCACCGAAGGTGCCGACGGGATTGCGCTCGGTCCCCTGTTGTCCAAGACCGGGCACACGACTTTCGACAACGGCTTCGTCAACACCGCCGCCTGCAAGAGCTCCATCACCTACATCGACGGCGACGCCGGAATCCTGCGTTACCGCGGCTACCCGATCGAGCAGCTCGCCGAGAAGTCGACCTTCATCGAGGTGAGCTACCTGCTGATCTACGGCGAGCTGCCGGACAAGGATCAGCTCGCTGAATTCACCAAGCGGATCCAGCTGCACACCATGCTGCACGAGGACCTGAAGCGGTTCTTCGACGGCTTCCCGCGCAACGCGCACCCGATGCCGGTGCTGTCCAGCGTGGTGAACGCGCTGAGTGCCTACTACCCCGACGCGCTGGACCCGATGGACAACCGGCAGGTCGAGCTGTCGACCATCCGCCTGCTCGCGAAGCTGCCCACCATCGCCGCGTACGCCTACAAGAAGTCCGTCGGGCAGCCGTTCCTCTACCCGGACAACAAGCTGTCGCTGGTGGAGAACTTCCTGCGGATGACGTTCGGGCTGCCGGCCGAGCCGTACCAGGCAGATCCCGAGGTGGTCCGGGCTCTCGACATGCTGCTGATCCTGCACGCCGACCACGAGCAGAACTGCTCGACGTCGACGGTGCGGCTGGTGGGGTCCTCGCGCGCCAACCTGTTCACGTCGATCTCCGGTGGCATCAACGCGCTGTGGGGGCCGCTGCACGGCGGTGCCAACCAGGCGGTGCTCGAGATGCTCGAGCAGATCCGCGAAAGCGGCGACGACGTCAGCGAGTTCGTCCGCAAGGTCAAGAACCGCGAAGAGGGCGTCAAGCTGATGGGCTTCGGTCACCGGGTCTACAAGAACTACGACCCCCGCGCCCGCATCGTCAAGGAACAGGCCGACAAGATCCTGGCCAAGCTCGGCGGCGACCCACTGCTGGAGATCGCCAAGGAGTTGGAAGAGGCGGCGTTGACCGACGACTACTTCGTCGAGCGCAAGCTGTACCCGAACGTCGACTTCTACACCGGGCTGATCTACCGGGCGCTCGGCTTCCCCGTGCGGATGTTCACCGTGCTGTTCGCGTTGGGGCGGCTGCCGGGCTGGATCGCGCACTGGCGCGAGATGCACGACGAGGGCGACAGCAAGATCGGCCGTCCCCGACAGATCTACACCGGCTACACCGAGCGCGACTACAAGACGATCGACGCCCGCTAGCCAGCTAGCCAGTCAGCGAGGCCAGCACCGCCATCGCGGCGTTGTGCCCGCCGATGCCCGACACCCCGCCGCCGGGGCGGGCGCCGGAGCCGCACAGCATGATCCGCTCGTGCGCGGTGGCCACCCCCCATTGCCGCGCCGGCGTGTCCAGCGGGTCGTCGTCGTCGGCGAAGGGCCACGCCAGGCCGCCGTGGAAGATGTTTCCGGCGGTCATCCTTAGCGTGCGGTGCAAGTCCAGGGTGGTCGTCGTCTCGATGCATGGCCGGCCCTGGGCGTCGTCCATCAAGACGTCCTGAATCGGTTCGGCCAGAACGGAATTCAGCGACGCCAGCACCGATTCGGTCAGCCGGTCGCGCAGGGCGCCGGAGTAGCTGCCGTCGAACAGCGAGTGGGGGGTGTGCAGGCCGAACACGGTCATGGTGTGCGCGCCGGATTCGCGTAGGTCGGCCGGCAGGATGCTCGGGTCGGTCAGGGAATGGCAATACGCCTCGCAGGGTAGGGGATCCGGGATCTGCCCGGCGGCCGCGTGCGAGTACCCGCCGTCAAGCTGGGCCCAGGTCTCGTTCGCGTGGAACGTGCCGGCGAAGGCCTGCTCGGGTGTGACGCCGCCGTCGCGCAACCGGGGCAGGCGCCGCAGCACCATGTTCACCTTGACCTGCGCGCCCTGGGCGGGGGCGGGCGGTCGTTCGCCGAGCAGCCCGGCGAGCACGGCCGGCGTGACCCCGGCGAGCACGAACCGGGCCCGGATCAGTCGCTCCTTGCCCCCGGCGCGATAACGGACCAGGCCGTCCGGTTCGACTGCGTAAACCTCTGCGCCGGTGGTGATTTCGGCGCCGTGGCCGACGGCGGCCCTGACCAGGGCGTCGGTCAGCGCGCCCATCCCGCCGACGGGGACATCCCAGTCCCCGGTCCCGCCGCCGAGCACGTGATACAGGAAGCAGACGTTCTGGATCAGCGACGGGTCGTCGAGGCGGGCGAACGTTCCGATCAGCGCGTCGGTCGCGATCACCCCGCGCACCACGTCGTTGTCGACGGCCGCGGTGATGGCATGCCCGATTGGCTCCTCGATCAGCGCGTGCCACGCGGCCGCCGTTTCCGGGTCACCCACGACGTGCCGGCGGGCCTGCTCGCGGGTGCGCAACGGTTCCAGCAGCGTCGGCCAGAGCCGCCCGGTCACCAGGCGGCAGCGTTGGTACAACGCGGCGAACCCGCGCGCGTCGGTGTCGGCGCCGATCGCCGCGAACGTGTCGACGCCCGCGCCGATCAACAGCCCCCTGCGCCCACCGGTCGCAGGGTCGGGCGTGTACGAGGAATAACGTCGGCGCGCCAACCGCACCGCGGCGCCCAGGTCGTCGACGATGCGGGGTGGCAGCAGGCTGACCAGGTAGGAGTACCGCGACAGCCGGACCCCGACCCCGTCGAAGGCCTGCGCCGAGACGGCGGCCCCGCCCACGTGCCCCAGCCGCTCCAGCAACCGCACCCGAAGACCCGCCCGCGCCAGGTATCCCGCCGCCACCAGGCCGTTGTGGCCGCCGCCTATGACTACGGCGTCGACGTCTGCCGCGTCGCCGCTCAGTTCAGGTAGCCCTCGACCTCGTCGGCCGGACGCACTTCCGCCTCCCGCGGGTCACCGCCGGTGTCGCGCAGCGCCCGGCGCTGTCGCAGCAGGTCCCAGCATTGGTCGAGCTCGACCTCGAGCCGGCGCAGGCGATCGTGTTCCTCCGACTCGGAGATGTCGCCCTGTTGCAGCTGCGCCCGCAGGGCCTTCTCCTCGGCGACCAGGTCGCGGATGTGTGCCAGCGTGTCGTTGTCGGTCGGTTTGTTGCCGTTACCCATCGCTCCAGTGTGCCCGACCCTCCGCGGACCGCGCCGGTCGGGCGGCCCTGGGCGCGGAGCCGGTCAAAAGCCTTGCGCTCCAAGCGAACTCGTTTAGCTCGGGCCGGGCAGGCGCAGCACCAGCCGCGCGCCGCCCAGCGGGCTGCTCTCCAGTGCGGCGGTCCCGCCGTGCAGGTGGGCCTGTTGGGCGACCAGCGCCAGCCCCAGCCCGGAACCCGAATGCGACGCGGTCGACCCGCGGGAGAACCGCTCGAACACCACGCTGCGTTCCTCTTCGGGAACGCCGCCGCCGTTGTCGTCGATGGCGATCTCCACCCCGGCGCGCGAGCTCACCGCCGACAGCTGCACCCGCGTCGCGCCGCCGTGCTTGACGGCGTTGGCGATCGCGTTGTCCACCGCCAGGCGCAATCCGGCGGGCAGTCCGACGATGATGCACGTCGGCGACGGCACCAGCGACACGTCGAGGTCGGGGTAGATGCGCATCGCGTCGTGGGCGGCGCGGTCGAGCAACTCGGTGATGTCGACCGGCACGTGGTCGTCGGACGTCGACAGTTCGCCCTGGGCCAGCCGTTCGAGGGCGCTCAGGGTGGCCTCGATGCGCGACTGGGTGCGGATGACGTCGCCGAGCACCTCTTTGCGTTGATCGTCGGACATGTCCAGGGTGGACAGCACCTCGAGGTTGGTGCGCATCGCGGTCAGCGGGGTGCGCAGCTCGTGCGACGACACCGCGGCGAAGTCGCGCGCCGACGCGAGCGCCTCCTTGGTGCGGTTCTGCTCGTTCCAGATTCGCTGCAGCATGCCCCGCATGGCT
>NZ_LZIZ01000142.1:0-7825 GCF_001666915.1 Mycobacterium sp. E3339
GCTCGAGGTGCTCGGCCTCGGTGAAGTCGGTGGCGAAGCCGGCCCCACCGACCAGTTGCGTCGGGGAATCCGGGACGCGCAGCTCGGGATGACGATCCTCAAGCGCGACAAGGTCGTTGAACATCTTGTCGAATTCGGCGTCGGAGACGATTGGAGCGTCCTTGACGTAGTAGCGGAACTGGTGTTCGCGGACCGCACCGGCCAGTTCCTGCCACTGGCGCCGAACCTCGGGTGACACCGGATCAGCTTGTGGCGAGCTCACCCTCGCAGGCTATCCGAGGCCGCCGACACCACGCCCGCAAGGCGGCCCGAAACTCAGGTCGACGGTTCGGCCTTGTCCGGGAAACCGCCGAATGGAACTTCCACGCCTTTTTGAATTGACAGAGCCGCAGCCTGGATGAGCAAAGCAACACTGAGCACGCCGACCCATACCCAGGCCTCGCCAGGACTGATGTGCGTGGCGGTGTTCGCGTAGCGCAATTTCACGACCGACCGCACCATCACCGCGGCGACCACGACTACCGTGATGTACGGGACGGTCGTTCGGAATTGTCGCGCGAAGCGGCCGACGGGTTCTTCCGAACGCCGCCTTTTGATCCCGAGGAACCACGCGACGGCGCCGACGAATCCGACCGCCAGCGGGATCGGAATCGCGAGCCGCACGGCCCAATCCCACAGCGGCTGCAGCGGCTGGTGTTTGTCCGGATCACCCAGCGCCAGCGCCAGGTGCGTGAGCGTGTCTTCGACCAGGAACACCGAAATCGGCGGAACGAGCACCACCAGAACGAACACGCAGTGCTTGGCGAGCACCCCGGCCGAGCCCGAGAAGAATTGCACGATCGCGTTGAGCAGCATGTAGATGGAGGCGGCGAACGAGACGGCGGTGAGCACCTCTGCCGACGCGGCCCGTCCCTCGGTCAGCGAGCATCCGCTTTCGCCGGCCAGCAAGGCGTATCGCAGGGTGGTCAGAAACAGGCCCAGAAACGCACACACCAATGCGATTCCCACTTGCGTCTCGTGTTCGACCTCTCGCGGCTCCAGCGGACGACCCTCGCCGCGGCGCCGGTAGGCGCGATCGATCACGAGATTTATGACGACGAAGGCAAACCCGGCGAGGATGCCGGTGAATTGCGCGTAACTGCGGGCGACGATCGATATGTCAAAGCCCGTCCAAAGGGTGCAGGAGTCCGCAAGTTCGCTCATGACCATTGTCGAGATGGTAGTCGCCGCGTGTTTGCTGGCGATCGGTTTTCAAGCGATGGCTAAATGGCGTCGGGGTCCTGCACGAACGCCTCGGCCGCCCGGCGGGCCAGCCCGATCGCCAGGCGGGCCCACTCGGGCGTCGCACCGGCCAGACCACACGCCGGGGTGACGCCGATGCGGTCGCGCAGCGCCGAGCGCGCAAAGCCAAGGCGATCCGTCACCGCCACCAGCGCCGCGGCCACCTCTTCGGCCGACGGCCGCCGCGGCGGGGCGCTGGCGGCGACCACGCCCAGCATGACCGCGCGACCCGATTCGACGAAGGCGGCGATGCCGTCGAGATCCGCCGCGGCCAGGGTGGCCGCGGCCACCGAAATCGCACCGAAGCTGCTGTCCAGCAACATGTTCCACGGCAACTCCGGCGCGCAGCAATGTAACAGCACCTCGCCTCCCACCGTGCCGACGCAGCCGTCGAGCAGGGCGAGGGCCACCGCCTCGTCCAGCGGCGCCACCGGGCTCAGCGCCGTCACACCGGCCAGCCGTCCGCCCAGTGCGATCGGCAGCGAGGGCTCGTCGAATTGCACCACCACCGGCGTCTCGAGCCGGCGGGCCAGCGCCGCGCGGTGGGCGGCGACGCCTTCGGCCAGCGACGCCGCCAGATCGCGCACGGCGCCGGGGTCGGTGATCGCCCGATGGCCGTTGGCCAGCTCGAGTTCGGCCGCCAGCGTGATCGGCCCCGGAGCCTGCACCTTGACCACGCGGTCGCCGCCGCGCAGGCCGGCCACCTCCCAGGCCTCTTCCAGCGCGTCCATGTCCTCGTCGAGGAGGCTGACGGCGCGGCGGGTGACCGCGCCGGGCCGAGCGGCGACGCGGTAGCCGCGCGGCACGGTATCGATCGCCACGTCGACGAGCAGCGCACCGGCCCGGCCGAGCGTGTCCGCGCCGACGCCTCGGGCGGGCAGCTCGACGATGTGAGCCAGCCCGCCGGCCAACTCGCCGACGACGACTTCGGCGGCCTCCCGTGGCGCGCTGCCGGGCCAGGATCCGACTCCACTGGCCCTGGCGAAGGGATGCGCGAAAACACTCACCGGCCCAACCGTATTCGACACCACCCCGGTCGGGGTCCGCCAGGGGGTGCGTGCCGTGGGACGGCACGGGTAGGTTCGACGCAAGAAGGGTGCGGAACATGTCGCGGATGGCGAGATCGGCACGGCCGCTGCTGATATGCGGGGCCGTGGTGCTGGCTGCGGGATGCACCCGGGTGGTGGACGGCGCGGCGGTGGCCGGGTTCGGTTCCCCGCGGCGGGACGTGCAGGGGATCAACGTCGACACCATCCTGTTGGACCAGTCGCGGATGCGCGCGATCACCGGCGCGGGCGAGCACCTGACGATCATCCCCTCGATGGACGGCACCCGCCCGGTGGACATCGAGGCGCTCGCCGGCACC
Source organism: Mycobacterium sp. E3339 (assembly GCF_001666915.1). Classification (NCBI taxonomy): domain Bacteria; kingdom Bacillati; phylum Actinomycetota; class Actinomycetes; order Mycobacteriales; family Mycobacteriaceae; genus Mycobacterium; species Mycobacterium sp. E3339. The sequence goes on from NZ_LZIZ01000142.1 coordinate 2,648, forward strand.
ACGCCGCGCGAGTGCCGGTTCATCTATGCCGAGACGGCGACGTTCGGGCCCGACGTCGAGGAGTTCCACAAGACGACGTTCCAGGATCCGCCCGACGGGGCGCTGATCTCGGAGGGTGCCGCCGCCTACCGGGACGTCGACACCGCACAGCGCGCGTTCGGCGCGCTGGTGACCACGGTCGGGGATTGCGCGAACGGCTCGGACGGACAGCAATACGTCGGCGACTGGAAGGCCGACGGCGGTTCGCTGCACCTGCGGCCGGGCGGATGCGGCCGCGACTACCGGCTGCGGTCGGTGGCCATCCTGGAGGTCACCTTCTGCGGGTTCGCGCAATCGGTGTCCGACATCGTGATGACGAACATCGTGGCGAACATGCCGTCCTAACGCGCCGTGCGGGTGATGGTGGCGCTGCCCAGCACCTCGTCGCCGTCCGGGTCGGGGCGATACAGCACGAGCGTCTGGCCGCAGGCGACGCCGCGCAGCGGGACACGCAACCGCACCACCAGCTCGTCGCCCACCAATTCGGCTACCGCCCCGGCGGTTTCGCCGTGCGCCCGCACCTGCACCTCACATTCGACGGGGCCCGAGGGCGGCCGTCCCGAAGTGAAGACCGGCTCGCGTCCCCGCAACTCGCGCACGTCGAGGTCGGCGGCCTCCCCCACCCGCACGGTCCCGGTATCGGCGTCGATGGCCGTCACATAGCGCGGACGACCATCGGGACCCGGCCCGGCGATGCCGAGGCCCTTGCGCTGGCCGATGGTGAAACCGTGCACCCCGTCGTGCTCCGCGAGCACCGCACCGTCGGCGCCGACCACGGCGCCGCGGCGGACGGCGATGCGCTCGCCCAGGAAGGCGCGGGTATTGCCGGACGGGATGAAGCAGATGTCGTGACTGTCCGGCTTCTCGGCGACCGCCAGGCCGCGGCGGGCGGCTTCGGCGCGGATCTGCGACTTGGGGGTGTCGCCGATCGGAAACGTGGCGCGCGCCAGCTGCCCTGCGGTCAGCACGGCCAGCACATACGACTGGTCCTTGTCCGGATCGACCGCGCGGCGCAGCCGCCCACCGGACAACCTGGCGTAGTGGCCGGTGGCCACCGTGTCGAAGCCCAGCGCAAGGGCTTTCGCCGACAACGCCGAGAACTTGATCAGCTGATTGCAGCGGATGCAGGGGTTGGGTGTTTCGCCGCGCGCGTAGGACGACACGAAGTCGTCGATCACGTCGGCCTGAAACTTTTCCGCGAAATCCCAGACGTAGAAGGGGATTCCGAGCACGTCGGCGACGCGACTCGCGTCAGACGCGTCTTCTTTCGAGCAGCACCCGCGCGAGCCGGTACGCAAAGTTCCCGGGGCGGTTGACAACGCCAGGTGCACGCCGACCACGTCGTGCCCGGCGTCGACCATGCGTGCGGCGGCGACCGAGGAGTCGACGCCGCCGCTCATCGCGGCGAGAACCTTCACTTAGGACGCCCCCGCCGCGGCGAGTGCGGCCCGACGGGCGCGGTCGACCGCCGCCGGCAACACCTGCAACACCGCATCGACATCGGCGTCAACACTGGTGTGCCCCAATGACAGTCGCAGCGACCCGCGGGCGCTGGCGGGGTCGGCGCCCATGGCGACCAACACGTGCGACGGCTGCGCGACGCCGGCGGTGCACGCCGATCCGGTCGAACACTCGATTCCGTTGGCGTCCAACAGCATCAACAGCGCATCGCCCTCGCAGCCGCGGAACGTGAAGTGCGCGTTGCCGGGAAGCCGAAGGGGGTCGCGCGCACCGTTGAGGCTGACGTCGGCGATGCCGGCCAGCACGCCGTCGATCAGCCGGTCGCGCAGCGACCGCAGCCGCGCGCTGTTCGCCTCGATCCCGTCCACCGCGATTTGGGCGGCGGCCGCCATGCCGACGGCACCGGCGACGTCGGCGGTGCCGGAGCGGATGTCACGCTCCTGGCCGCCGCCGTGCGCCAGCGGGACGCACGTCACGTCGCGGCGCAGCAGCAGGGCGCCCACGCCGGGCGGGCCGCCGAACTTGTGCGCGGCCACGCTCATCGCCGAGAGCCCGCTGGCGGCGAAGTCCACCGGCAACTGCCCCACCGCCTGCACGGCGTCGCTGTGCATCGGAACCCCGAATTCGGCGGCGAGGCCGGCGAGCTCGGCGGCGGGCATGACGGTGCCCACCTCGTTGTTGGCCCACATCACCGACACCAACGCGACATCGTCGTGGTGATGCAGCGCCTCGCGCAGCGCGGCCGCCGACACCGAGCCGTCGGCGGCGGTCGGCAGCCAGGTCACCTCGGCGCCCTCGTGTTCGGCCAGCCAGTTCACCGAGTCCAAAACGGCGTGGTGTTCCACCTCGCTGGTGATGATGCGCCGGTGCCGCGGTTCGGCGTCGCGGCGGGCCCAATAGATGCCCTTGACGGCCAGGTTGTCGCTCTCGGTGCCACCGGCGGTGAAGATGACCTCGGACGGCCGGGCGCCCAGCCGGTCGGCGATCAGCTCGCGGGACTCCTCGATGCGCCGCCGCGCCGTCCGGCCGCTGGTGTGCAGCGAGGAGGCGTTGCCGACGGTGCCGAGCACCGCCGTCATCGCCTCGACGGCGGCGGGGTGCATCGGCGTGGTAGCGGCGTGATCCAGGTAGACCATGACCCGACCCACGATACCGGCTGGTCGCGAGGCCTCCGGCTACGAGGCCACCAGCACGGGCCGGTGATCGGCGCCGCGGGCCGGCCCGACGCACGCCACCGACTGGCAGCGGGTCGCCAGGGCCCGCCGGTCGGTCCCCGGCAGCTGCAGAGATTCGACGTGCACGCGCGCCAGCGTGCGGCGCACGGTGAGCAGCCGCCGGATGGACCGCACAAGCGTCTCGTCGCCGACGAACGCGGGCACGGTCGAGACGCTCCCGTCGACGTGGTGGTAGGTCAGCCGAAGCGGCTGCACCGGCCGGCCGGCGTCGATCGCGGCCTGGAACATGGCCGGATAGAACGCGCCACCGCCCCGGTGAGGCTGTCCGGCCCCGCCCGCCGCGGCATCGTCGCCGCGCCGACCACACCACGTGGTGCCCTCCGGGAAGCACACCACCGTCTGACCGCCGCGCAGCCGGCGGGCGACGGCGTCGACCACCGCCGGCAGCCGGCGCAAACTGGACCGCTCGATCGGGATGATCTTGAGGATGCGCGCCACGATTCCGGTGGCGGGCCCGGTGAACATGTCGGCGCGGGCGACGAACGACCCCGGCAGCACCGACCCGATGGCGAAGACGTCGAGCCAGGACATGTGCGGGCTGACGACCAGGACCCCGCTCAGGTTGCGAATCGGGCTGCCGGACACCGTGATTCGGACCCCCAGGCAGCGCAACACCATCCGGCAATAGATGCGCTGCACGCGCGTGCGGCCCGGCAGCGGCGCCGCCAGCAGCACCACTCCGGGCCCCAGCAGCAGCGCCAGCAGGACCCGAAGCGTGACCCGCAGCGCCACCAACAACGGCGGCGACGGGGCCACGTCGCCGAGGCCCACGCAACCGGCGTCGCACGATGCGCGCGGTAACCAGGAGTGCGCGGTGCCCGCGGTGGCGTTCATCGGTCGCCGCCGGCCATCTCCGAGGCGGCCGACACCGACCGCAACCGCTTCAGATATCGGGTATCGGCGCGCCGCTTATCCAGCAGGACGCAGAAATCGCCGACGCCGAAATCGGGGTCGTGCGCCGGCTCACCGCACACCTGGGCTCCCAGCCGCAGGTAACCGCGCATCAGCGCCGGAACCGACGGCCGCGCCGGCGCCGGAATGTCGTCGAGCGCCGTGCCGTCGACGACCACCGGCCGGTGGGGGCGCACCCGGTACTGCGGGGGTGCGGCGTGACGGCTCAGGATGAAATCGCGCACCCCGCGCAGCTGGCGGCCCGGCACCCGGTTTTCGGGGTCGTCGGAATCCCCGCCGATGGGCACCGACACGCAGCCGGTCACGTAGTCGTAGCCGTATCGGTCCAGGTAGGCCAGGATCCCGGCCCACATCAGCAGCACGACGCCGCCGTTGCGGTGGCCGTCGCGCACCACGGCGCGGCCCATCTCGACCAGCGAGGGCCGCAGCGGGTCGAGCGCGCGGATGTCGAATTCCGTCGCGGTGTAGAGGCCCCCGGCCGCGATGGCGCCCGCCGGGGCCAGCATGCGGTAGCAACCCACCAGTTCGCCCGTCGCGTCGTCGCGCACCAGCAGGTGGTCGCAGTGCTCGTCGAACTCATCGACGTCCCGTTGTTCGTCGTCGTTGGTGGGCAGTGCGAAGCCCGGCGTGCTGCTGAAGACGTCGTACCGGAGCCGTTGCGCCGCCTCGATCATGGCGGCGTCGGTGGACAGCAACAGCGAGTAACGCGGCCCACCGGGCGACGCCGTCGTCGCGCCGCCGGGCTTGTCGCTCGGAATCAGGACAGAAGCAATGCTCATGTAAACCAACGTTGCGCAATCGATGAGCGAGTCGGCATCGTCGCTGTGACGTGTCCGTGCACGTCAGATGACGAAATGTGGTTGCCGAGACGCCCCCGCGGCCGTCTTCGGGTCACGGCGGGTGATTGCGGGTATGCCGTCTCCCATGATGTTCACCGCCGACCGCGCGATCGCGGCGCCGCCGTCGGCGGTGTGGGAATTGCTGGTCGATCTGGACGCGTGGCCCAAATGGGGTCCGTCGATTCGCGGCGCCAGGCTCGACGAACCGCACACCGAGTTGGGTCTGCACGCAACGGGCACCGTGCGCACGCCGCTGTTGCTCGAGGTCCCGTTCGTCATCACCGAATTCGAGCCGGGGCGAAGCTGGGCGTGGAAGGTGGCGGGCGTCCCGGCGACGCGGCATTGGGTCAAGCCGTTGGGCGACGGGTCACGCGTGGGGATGGCCGTTCCGTGGTGGTCGGCGCCCTACGTCACGGTGTGCTCAATTGCGTTGCGGCGCATCGACGCAATGCTGACCGGGGCCCCTTGACGCGACCTTGACGCTGCCCACGGATACGCAAGAGCCCCCGACGCCGCGTCGGGGGCTCTTGGGCCGAGAGGCTCAGCCCTTGCGCTGCTTGATGGCGTCGGTCAGCTGCGGGGCGACCTTGAACAGGTCCCCCACCACGCCGTAGTCGGCGATCTCGAAGATCGGCGCCTCTTCGTCCTTGTTGACGGCGACGATGGTCTTCGAGGTCTGCATGCCGGCGCGG
>NZ_LZIZ01000143.1:0-49641 GCF_001666915.1 Mycobacterium sp. E3339
CTCCACCAGTCCCCAGGACACCAGGATCCCGATCACGTCGCCGGCCACCAGCACCGCGGCCGCTTTGACCAGCGCGCCCTTGCGGACCTTGGCCCAGAACTCCCGGTAGGCCAGCACCAGCAGCACGATCGCGACGATGTGCACCGCGAACCCGAGGTTCTCGCCGAAGGTCTCGGCCGCGGTGTTGTCACCCGCGGCGATGTCGGCGGCGTTCAGCCCCGCGGCCAGGATCATCTGGCCGAGCAGCACCAGCCAGGCGATCCGTTTGCGCGCTGGTCAAAGCGGCCGCGGTGCTGGTGGCCGGCGACGTGATCGGGATCCTGGTGTCCTGGGGACTGGTGGAGCTGTGGCCGGGAACGCTGGCGCGCCAGGACCGCCTGCCCTACGTCGCCAACCGGGTGGTCGGCTTCGCGCTGGCCGACCCGGACCTGTTCACCGGCAAGCCGCACGTCTTCCTCAACGCGATCTTCGGCCTGACCGGCGCGCTGGCGCTGATCATGGCGACCATCGTGCTGTTCCAGTCCCAGCGCGCCGAGAACGCGCTGACGGGCGAGGACGAGTCCGCCATCCGCGGCCTGCTCGAGCTGTGGGGCAAGAACGACTCGCTCGGCTACTTCGCGACCCGCCGCGACAAGTCGGTGGTGTTCGCCCAGAGCGGCCGCGCCGCCATCACCTACCGCGTCGAGGTGGGCGTGTGCCTGGCCAGCGGCGACCCGATCGGCGACCCGCGGGCCTGGCCGCAGGCCATCGACGCGTGGCTCGGGCTGTGCCAGACGTACGGCTGGGCGCCGGGGGTCATGGGCGCCAGCACGCAGGGCGCGCGGGTCTATCGGGAAGCCGGGCTGAACGCGCTCGAGCTGGGCGACGAGGCGATCCTGCGGACCGCCGACTTCAAGCTGTCCGGACCCGACATGCGCGGGGTGCGCCAGGCCGTCACCCGGGCCCGCCGCGCCGGGCTGACGGTGCGGATCCGGCGGCACCGCGACATCTCCGCCGAGGAGATGGCCCAGACCATCACCCGCGCCGACGCCTGGCGCGACACCCAGACCGAGCGGGGCTTCTCCATGGCGCTGGGCCGGCTCGGCGACCCGGCCGACGGGGACTGCCTGCTGGTCGAGGCGATGGACCGCGACGGCGCCGTGGTGGCGATGCTGTCGCTGGTGCCGTGGGGCACCACCGGCGTCTCCCTGGACTTGATGCGCCGATCCCCGCAGTCGCCCAACGGCACCATCGAGCTGATGGTCAGCGAGCTCGCCCTGACCGCCGAAAACCTTGGCATCAGCCGCATTTCGCTGAACTTCGCGATGTTCCGCTCGGCGTTCGAGCAGGGCGCCCAGCTCGGCGCGGGCCCGGTCGCGCGGTTGTGGCGGGGGCTGCTGCTGTTCTTCTCGCGGTGGTGGCAGCTGGAGACGCTGTACCGCTCGAACATGAAGTACCAACCCGATTGGGTTCCGCGCTACGCCTGCTACGAGGACGCCCGGCTGATCCCCCGGGTCGGCGTCGCGTCGGTGATCGCCGAGGGCTTCCTGGTGCTCCCGTTCACCCGGCGCGAGCGCGTGCACACCGGGCACCACCCCGCCGTGCCCCAGCGGCTGGCGGAGTCGGGCCTGCTGCACCACGACGGCTCCGCCCCCGACGTCAGCGAGTTGCAGCAACGCCGCGACGACGCGGAGCAAGAGGAGTCCTGGGCCCGGCTGCCCGAGCAGGTGCGGGTGCGGCTGGCCAAGCTGAAGATATTGCGGCGCAACGGCATTGACGCCTACCCGGTGGGCTCTCCGCCCAGCCACACCGTCGCCAGGGCGCTGGACGCGGACGACCAGGAACCCGTGTCGGTGTCGGGCCGGATACTGCGGATCCGCGACTACGGCGGGGTGCTGTTCGCCCAGCTGCGGGACTGGTCGGGCGAATTGCAAGTGCTGCTGGACAATTCACGCCTGGAGCGCGGCCGGAACGCGGATTTCACCGCGGCCATCGATCTCGGCGACCTGGTCGAGGTGACCGGGCACATGGGGTATTCCAAGAACGGCACCCGCTCGTTGATCGTGCGCGACTGGCGGATGATCGGCAAGTGCCTGCGGCCGCTGCCGAACAAGTGGAACGGGCTGACCGACCCCGAGGCGCGGGTGCGCACCCGCTACGTGGACCTGGCGGTCAATCCCGAGTCGCGCGAGCTGATCACGGCGCGCGCCAGCGTCCTGCGCTCGGTCCGGGAGACGTTGTTCGCCAAGGGGTTCATCGAGGTCGAGACGCCGATCCTGCAGCAGATCCACGGCGGGGCCACCGCCCGGCCGTTCGTCACCCACATCAACACCTACGACATGAACCTGTTTCTGCGCATCGCGCCGGAGCTCTACCTCAAGCGGCTGTGCGTCGGCGGGGTGGAGCGGGTGTTCGAGCTGGGCCGGGCCTTCCGCAACGAGGGGGTCGACTTCAGCCACAACCCGGAGTTCACCCTGCTCGAGGCCTACCAGGCGCACGCCGACTACCTGGTCTGGATCGACGGCTGCCGCGAGCTGATCCAGAACGCGGCGCAGGCCGCCAACGGGGAGCAGACCGTCCTGCGCGGTGACGGCGCCGACGGCCGCCTGCAGCCGGTCGACATCTCCGGGACCTGGCCGGTGAAAACCGTGCACGACGCCGTGTCCGAGGCGCTCGGGGAACGCGTCGATCCGGACACCCCGTTGTCCGTGCTGCGCAAGCTGTCCGACGCCGCCCACATTCCGTACCGGGCGCACTGGGACGCCGGCGCCGTGGTGCTGGAGCTCTACGAGCACCTGGTCGAGGACCGCACCGAGGGGCCGACGTTCTACATCGACTTCCCCACGTCCGTCTCGCCCCTGACCCGGCCGCACCGGAGCCGGCGCGGCGTCGCCGAACGGTGGGACCTGGTGGCGTGGGGGGTCGAGCTGGGGACCGCCTACAGCGAGCTCACCGATCCGGTGGAACAGCGGCGCCGCCTGCAGGAGCAGTCGCTGCTGGCCGCCGGGGGCGACCCGGAGGCGATGGAGCTCGACGAGGACTTCCTGCAGGCCATGGAGTACGCGATGCCGCCCACCGGCGGGCTCGGCATGGGCATCGATCGGCTCGTCATGCTCATAACCGGCCGCAGCATCCGCGAGACGCTGCCATTTCCGCTGGCCAAGCCCCACTGATCGGCCCCGGACGCGGGGGCCGTCCCAGGGCGAACATTCGGTGAATATGTTCCAGGGCGGTTAACAATAGATCACAATGAGTGCCGTGACCGCGCCGACGACCAACGCCACGACGCAGTTGCTGGCAAGTAGTCACACGTCGCTGATGCACGGCTGGCTGCCCACCACGATCCAGGTGGTCACCGCGGTGGTGCTCGCGCTCGCCGTCGGCTGGCGGTCGCGTCGGTGGCGGACGGTGTGGTTGCCGGGAGCTGCGCTGACCGGTGCCGCCGCGGCCTACCTCACGCACTGGTACATCGTCGACCGCGGCCTGTCCGACGACCCCGCGCCGGCCGCGCTGTGGGTCTGGATCGCGTTGACCGGGACGGCGGGGGCGGCGCTGGTCCTGGGCTGGCGCGGCGCGCGGCGCTGGCGGCGCGGGGCCGGGCTGCTGGCCGTGCCGTTGTGCGCGCTGTGCGCCGCGCTGGTGCTCAACCTGTGGGTCGGCTACTTCCCGACCGTGCAGGCGGCGTGGAACCAGCTCACCTCCGGTCCCCTGCCCGACCAGACCGACCCGGCGACCGTGATCGCGATGGCCGCCAAGCGGGCGCGTCCGCCGCACGGCAGCGTCGTTCCGGTGGCGATACCGGCGGACGCATCGCATTTCAAGCATCGCGGTGAGCTGGTTTACCTACCGCCCGAATGGTTCACCAGCAACCCGCCGCCGGCCCTGCCGACGGTCATGATGATCGGGGGCCAGTTCAACACCCCCGCGGACTGGACCCGCGCGGGCAACGCGATCAAGACGATCGACGACTTCGCGGCCGCCCACGACGGCAAGGCGCCGGTGCTGGTGTTCGTCGACTCCGGCGGCGCGTTCAACAACGACACCGAATGCGTCAACGGCGCCCGCGGTAACGCCGCCGACCATCTGACCAAAGACGTTGTGCCGTATATGGTTTCGAAGTTCGGCGTTAGCCGCGACCGAACCAACTGGGGCGTCGCCGGCTGGTCGATGGGTGGGACCTGCGCCGTCGACCTGACGGTCATGCACCCCGACATATTCAGCGCGTTCGTCGACGTCGCCGGCGACTTCTTCCCCAACGCCGGCACCAAGGCGCAGACCATCGCCCGGCTGTTCGGCGGAAACGCCGACGCCTGGGCGGCTTTCGACCCGACCACGGTGATCAGCCGGCACGGGCCGTACAGCGACGTGGCGGGCTGGTTCGCGATCTCCGCGGACGGGCCGCCGGCGGCGCGCCACGACCCGATGATGACCGACAGCGGCGCGATCCGCCTGGCCGGCCGGGACAACGCCGCCGACCCGGGCAACCAGACCGCGGCCGCCTACTCGCTGTGTGCGCTCGGGCGCGCAAACGGCATCGACTGCGCGGTGCTGGCGCAGCCCGGCAAGCACGACTGGCCCTTCGCCGACCGGGCCTTCGCCGCCGCGCTGCCGTGGCTGGCCGGCCGGCTGGGCACGCCGGGCATTCCGCGGACCGCGTTGCCCGGCACCGCCCCGCCCGCGCTCACCACCCCGGTCGTCGTCCCGGCCGACCGGTCCAACCCCGCCCGGCGGTAGCCGCCGGTGCCCATCGTCGCGCGCGTTCGGCGTGCCGTCTTTGCGCGGCACTGCAACCCGTGGAGCGCCTGGACCCGTTGGGCGAGCACCCCGTTGATCGTGGTGCCGGTGTGGACGCGGCGCTGGCGCGACGCGGCGTGGATTGCGTTGTGGCTGGCCGTGAATCCGTTCGTGTTCGGCAAGCCGGCGCACCGGCGGGCGTGGTCGACGCGGGCGATGCTGGGCGAGGAGTTGTGGATCAGCCGCCGCCCCCGCGACGCGGCGATGGCGGTCAGCGCGCTGACGTCGGTGGCCGCGCTGGGCGCCGTCGTCGCCGCATGGCGCCGGCGGGCACTGCCGGCGGCCACGGCCATCGCCATCCAGATGGCGCTGACGCTGGTGTACTGGGAGCAAATGGTGCGGTATCTGCAGCGCGAGCGACGGGCTTCAGTAGCGTAGCGACCATGCCCGACGAACCAGCGACGCCCGGCGCCACCCCGCCCGACCCCGGGTACGACAGCGCGGGCGTACCGACCTTCGAGTCCGTGCGCGAGAAGATCGAGAACCGCTACGCGACGTCGGTGGGCGGCGCGGAATTGGACGCCGAATCCCCCGAGGGCCGTTCCGTCGCCGAGCAATACGACGAGCGGGAGCGCGCCGCCGCCGAACGGTTGGCCCAGATCCGCGAGTCGATGCACGCGGACGAAGGCTAGGAAGTCGGCTTGGCGTCGGGGGGACGTCGATGAGTGAAACGCGGCCGGGTTCGCGGATCGGGAGCCGGTTCGGGCCCTACCAGTTGCGGCGGTTGTTGGGCCGCGGCGGGATGGGCGAGGTCTACGAGGCCTACGACACCGTCAAGGACCGGGTGGTGGCGCTGAAACTGATGTCCGAGCAGGTGAGCTCGGACGACTCCTTCCGCCGGCGCATGCAGCGCGAGGCCCGGACGGCGGGCCGGCTGCAGGAACCGCACATCGTGCCGATCCACGATTTCGGCGAGGTCGACGGCCAGGTGTTCATCGACATGCGCCTCATCGAGGGGCGCGACCTGGGCACGGTGCTGAGCCGCACGGGGCCGCTGCCGCCACCGCGCGCCGTCGCGATCGTCGAACAGGTCGCCGCCGCCCTCGATGCCGCGCACCGCGCCGGGGTCATTCATCGCGACATCAAACCCGAGAACATCCTGCTCGCCGAGGGCGACTTCGCCTACCTGGTCGACTTCGGCATCGCCGCCGCGGCCACCGACGAGCGGGTGACCAAGACCGGCGCCGCCATCGGCAGCTGGAACTACATGGCGCCCGAGCGATTCGGCAACGACGACCCCACCTACCGCGTCGACATCTACGCCCTCGCCTGCCTGCTTTTCGAATGCCTCACGGGCACAAGGCCGTTCCAGACGACCAGCCTCAGCAGCCTGATGGCCGCACACCTGGCGCAGCCGGTCCCCCGCCCGAGCCAGCGAAACCCCGCCGTGCCCGCGGCGTTCGACGAGGTGATCGCCCGCGGGATGGCCAAAGACCCGGCCGCCCGATACCTCACCGCGGGCGATCTGGCGAAGGCGGCCCTGCACGCGCTCAGCACGCCGGATCAACGCGAGGCGACCGAATTGATCCAGCACAGCCGCCATTTCGCGCCGCCACCCCCGACGTGGTTCCCCACCCCGCCGCCGTGGGCGCCACCCGCGCCACCCAGGCGCAGGCTGGGCCTGGTCATCGGCGCCCTCGCGCTCGTCGTCGCCGTCATCGCGGGTACCGGGGTGTGGTTGGCGGTAGACAGGTCCTCGGCCACGCAACCCGACAACCCCACCACGACGAGCCCGACCGAGGCGACCTCGACCGCGAGCGCGGTGACCACCAGCACATCGCCCATAGTTGTTCCCGCACAACTGGATTCGCTGCTGCTGCCCGTCGACCAGGTCAACGTCCTCATCGGCACCACCGGCATCGTCGTCGACCACAGCGTGACGGAGATGACCGACCCCGGCCCCGACAACACGCTGTCGGACGAGAAGTGCCTGGGCGCGCTGATGGGGTTCCAGACCCGGACGTACAAGAGCAGCGGCTACACGGCGACGCTGGCCCAGCTGATGAAGAAGCCGCAGAGCAAACCGGCCTACGTCGTGGTCCAGGGCGCGGTGATCTTCGCCACCGCCGACCAGGCCCGCAAATTCGTGGCCGACCAGTGGCCGCAATGGCGGGATTGCGGGGGCAAGACGGTGACCCAGCCCGCCGACAAGGCCCCGCTCGAATGGACCTTCGGTCAGATCAGCGGCAATCCGCCCAACATCGCCCTGCAGCACACGTTGGCCAACAGCCCGGTGGTGTGCCAGCACGTCCTGTCGGCGGTGTCGAACGTCGTGCTCGATGTCAACGCCTGCGCGCCCGGAATCATCAACCAGGGCAGGCAGATCGCCAACCAGATGGCGGCGAAAATCCCGGGCTGAGAGCCGATCAGGCGGTCACCTTGCGTCGCCGGGTCGACCGCCGCGGCGGCGCGGCGCGGCCGATGACCTCGGCGAGGAACTTGCCGGTGTAGCTCTCGGGCACGGCGGCGATGTCCTCCGGGGTGCCCTCGGCCACCACGGTTCCGCCCTCGGCCCCGCCCTCGGGCCCCATGTCGACGATCCAGTCCGACGTCTTTATGACGTCGAGGTTGTGCTCGATCACGATCACGGTGTTGCCCTTGTCCACCAGGCCGTTGATGACGCTGAGCAGCTTGCGGATGTCGTCGAAATGCAGGCCGGTGGTGGGCTCGTCGAGGATGTAGATGGTCCGCCCGGTCGAGCGCTTCTGCAGTTCGGCGGCCAGCTTGACGCGCTGCGCCTCACCCCCGGACAGCGTCGGCGCGGGCTGGCCCAGCCGGACGTAGCCGAGGCCGACGTCGACCAGCGTGCGCAGGTAGCGGTGGATGCCGGTGATCGGCTCGAAGAACTCCGCCGCCTCCTCGATCGACATGTCCAGCACCTCGGAGATGGTCTTGCCCTTGTAGTGCACCTCCAGCGTTTCGCGGTTGTAGCGTGCGCCATGGCACACCTCGCACGGCACGTAGACGTCGGGCAGGAAGTTCATCTCGATCTTGATGGTGCCGTCGCCCGTGCACGCCTCGCAGCGGCCGCCCTTGACGTTGAACGAGAACCGGCCCGGTTGGTAGCCACGGACTTTCGCCTCGGTGGTGGCCGCGAACAGGGTGCGGATCTTGTCGAACACCCCGGTGTAGGTGGCCGGGTTGGACCGCGGCGTGCGCCCGATCGGCGACTGGTCCACCCGCACCAGCTTGTCCAGGTGGTCCAGGCCCGTCACCCGGGTGTGCCGCCCCGGCACCAGCCGGGCGCCGTTGAGCCGGTTGGCCAGCACCGTGGCCAGGATGTCGTTGACCAGCGTGGACTTGCCGGAGCCGGACACCCCCGTCACCGAGGTGAGCACGCCGAGCGGGAACGAGACGTCGATGCCGCGCAGGTTGTGCTCGCGGGCGCCGACGACGGTGAGCTGGCGCTTGCGGTCTGTCGGACGCCGGATCGCCGGCATCTCGATGGCCTCCTTGCCCGACAGGAAGGCGCCGGTGATCGAGTCCTTGTTGGCCAGCAGCTCGGCATATGTGCCGCTGTGCACGATCTGGCCGCCGTGCTCACCGGCGCGGGGACCGATGTCGACGATCCAGTCCGCGTGCGCGATGGTGTCCTCGTCGTGCTCGACGACGATCAGGGTATTGCCCAAATCTCTTAGCCGCGTGAGGGTTTCGATGAGGCGCCGGTTGTCACGCTGGTGCAGGCCGATGGACGGCTCGTCGAGCACGTACAGCACGCCCACCAGGCCGGACCCGATCTGGGTGGCCAGCCGGATGCGTTGCGCCTCACCGCCGGACAGCGTGGCCGCGGCGCGCGACAGCGACAAGTAGTCCAGCCCGACGTCGAGCAGAAAGCCCAGCCGCGACTGGATTTCCTTGAGCACCTGGCCCGCGATCGCCTGTTCGCGCGGGCCCAGGGTGAGCGCGTTGAGGAAGTCCGAGCAGTCCGAGATCGACAGCTCGGACACCTCGGCGATGGACTTCTTGCCGTGCCGGCCCGCGGCGAGCGTGACGGCCAGGATCTCCGGCTTGAGCCGGGTGCCTTCGCACTCCGGGCAGGGCACGTCACGCATGAAGCCCTCGTAGCGTTCCTTCATCTGCTCGGATTCGGTCTGGGCCATCTTGCGTTGCAGGAACGCCAGCACACCCTCGAAATCGGCGTAGTAGGAACGGGTGCGGCCATACCGGTTGCGGTAGCGCACGTGCACCTGGTGGTCGCAGCCCTCGAGGATCGCCTTGCGCGCCTTGGGCGGCAGCTTGCGCCACGGCGTGTCGACGTCGAAGCCCATCTCCTCGCCGAGGCCGGCCATCATCCGGGTGAAGTACTCGGCGGTGTGGCCGGTGGACCACGGCGCCACCGCGCCCTCGGCCAGCGTGCGCTCGGGATCGGGCACCACCAGGTCGGGGTCGACCTCCTTGCGGATGCCCAGGCCGGTGCACTCGGGGCAGGCGCCGTAGGGCGAGTTGAACGAGAACGACCGCGGCTCCAGGTCGTCGACCGCCAGCGCGTGGCCGTTGGGGCAGGCCAGCTTCTCGGAGAACCGCTGCTCGCGATTGTGGGCGTCGTGCTCGTGGTCGACGAACTCCAGCACGACGATGCCGTCGGCCAGGTTGAGCGCGGTCTCCACCGAGTCGGTGAGCCGCTGCTTGGCGCTGGCCTTGACGGTGAGGCGGTCCACCACCACCTCGATGTCGTGCTTCTCCTGCTTCTTCAGCTTGGGCGGGTCGGTCAGCGGATGCACCACGCCGTCGACCCGCACCCGGCTGTAGCCCTGCGCGTTCAGCTTCTCGAACAGGTCGGCGAACTCGCCCTTGCGGGTGCGCACCACCGGCGCGAGCACCAGGAAACGGGTGCCCTCCGGCATCGCCAGCACCTGGTCGACGATTTGCTGGGGCGTCTGGCGGGCGATCCGCTCACCACAGACCGGGCAGTGCGGGGTGCCGGCGCGCGCGTAGAGCAGCCGCAGGTAGTCATAAACCTCGGTGATGGTCCCGACGGTCGACCTCGGGTTGCGGTTGGTCGACTTCTGGTCGATCGACACCGCCGGGGACAGGCCCTCGATGAAATCGACGTCCGGCTTGTCCATCTGCCCCAGGAACTGCCGCGCATAGGCCGACAGCGACTCCACGTACCGGCGCTGGCCCTCGGCGAAGATGGTGTCGAACGCCAGCGACGATTTGCCCGAACCCGACAGCCCGGTGAAGACGATCAGCGCGTCGCGGGGCAGGTCGAGGTCGACGCCACGCAGGTTGTGTTCGCGGGCGCCCTTGATGATCAGGCGGTCAGCCACGCTGCCCTCTCTCGGTGAATCCTCTACGTACTGCGGCGGGTATGCGCACGGCGCATTCCATGCTATGTGCCCGTACCGACAAGCAACGTTTGACCAGTAACGTGGCCGCTATGACTGCCTCGGTTGTGCCTAGCGACGACTACACCGGACACGTCGACCCCGGTACCGCGGCCCGCCGGACCCTACCCGGCGCCACGATCCTAAAGGCCTCGGTGGGCCCCATGGACAACAACGCGTATCTGGTGACATGTTCCGCTACCGGCGAAACCCTGTTGATCGACGCCGCCAACGACGCGGACGTGCTGATCGGCCTGATCCGGGAGCACGCACCGAAGGTCTCGCTGATCTTGACCAGCCACCAACACTTCGACCACTGGCAGGCGCTGCAGGCCGTCGCCGCGGCCACCGGGGCACCCACCGCCGCCCACGAGATCGACGCCGAGCCGCTGCCCGTCAAACCCGACCGTTTGCTGGCGGGCGGCGACACCGTGGAGATCGGCGAGCTGCGCTTCGACGTCATCCACCTGCGCGGGCACACGCCCGGCTCGATCGCGCTCGCCCTCGACGGGCCCGCGACGGGCGGGGTGACCCAGCTGTTCACCGGCGACTGCCTGTTCCCCGGCGGCGTCGGCAAGACGTGGCAGCCGGGCGACTTCACCCAGCTGCTCGACGACGTCACCGCCCGGGTGTTCGACGTGTACGACGACTCCACCGTCGTCTACCCCGGCCACGGCGACGACACAACGCTCGGCGCCGAGCGCCCCAACCTGGGCGAATGGCGCGAGCGGGGCTGGTGAGGCGGGGGCGTGGCGATCGCGAGCGCGGCGTAGCCGGGCGAAGCGGGTCGCCACCCATCGGGCTCGATCGCTAGTTCGTGGTGTGCACGATCAGCACGTCGACCTTGGCGCGCCGCGACACGTTGGCGGGCACCGAGCCGAGCAGCCGGCCCGCGATCGTGCTCAGGCCGACGTTTCCGACGACCAGCAGGTCGGCCTTCTCGTCTTCGGCCAGCTTGACCAGCGCGTCCACCGGCGCGCCCTCGATCGGGCGCTCCTCGACGTTCTTGGCGCCGGCCTTGTGCGCCCGCTCCTTGGCGTCCTGCAGGATCGCGTAGATCGGCGCGGTGCCGGACACCTTGTAGCTCTCGTTGCGCAGGGCGTCGGCGGCCCGGCCGTCCTCATGCTGGGGCAGGTACGCCGACGCGACGATCAGCTTGGCGTCCGGCCCGGCGATCTGCGCTGCCTTGTCTACCGCACGCATTGACGAGTCCGAGCCGTCGGTTCCCACCACTACAGTCCGATAGGCGCCCATTTACCCTCCCAGTTTCGGTTGGTCAGCCAACCCAAGACAGTATCGCGTTTGCCCGTTGGACAGGGAACAGATTAGCGACACCGCATGCCACGGCGTGTCGGCAATTTGCGGCCTCGCGCCGCGTCATCCGACAATATCGGCGATGGCGAATCAATCAAATGCTCAGGCCCGGGGCGTAAAGCGTTGCATAACGCCGCTTTTCGCCCCAATGCCGGTGCCGCGGAATTGGCGGGGGCCGATTTGTGAGCCGTCCTGACGATTCCCCTTTAGGGTGACAAGCATCATGTCCATGCCCACCGTCGAGCAGCGCGCCGCGGACGAAGTCGAGGAGCCCGCGCCCGCGCGTCCGGCCGGCAGGTTGCTCGATCCGTGGGCGATCGCCGTGTTGGCGGCCGTCGTCAGCGGCGCGTGGGCCTGCCGACCCTCGCTATGGTTTGACGAGGGCGCGACCATCTCGGCCGCCGCGAGCCGCACCCTGGCGGAGCTGTGGCGGCTGCTGAGCCACATCGACGCCGTTCACGGGCTGTATTACCTGCTGATGCACGGCTGGTTCGCGCTGTTCGGACCGACCGAGTTCTTCTCGCGGGCGCCCAGCGCCCTGGCGGTCGGCGCCGCCGCCGCCGGCGTCACGGTGTTCACCCGCCAGTTCGCGACACGACCGACCGCCGTGTGCGCGGGCGTGATCTTCGCCATCCTGCCGCGCACCACCTGGGCGGGGATGGAGGCGCGGCCCTACGCCTTCGCGGCGGCCGCCGGGGTCTGGCTCACGGTCTTGCTCGTCGCCGCCGTCCGGCGCAACGGGCAGCGCTGGTGGGTCGGCTACGCGCTGGCGTTGATGCTTTCGATTCTGCTCAATCTGAACATGGTTCTGCTGGTGGCCGTTTATGCCGTAATGGTGCCGCTGTTGGCGCCCGAAAAAGCGCGCAAATCCACGGTCATTCGGTGGGCGATCAGCTCGGCGGTCGCGGTCGCGGCGATGACGCCGTTCATGCTGTTCGCCCACGCGCAGGTTTGGCAGGTCAACTGGATTTACCCGGTCAGTTGGCATTACGCGTTCGACATCATCCTGCGGCAGTATTTCGACCACAGCGTCGCGTTCGCCATTGTGTCCGCCGTCCTCATAGTGGCGGCCGTCGCCGCCCGGCTGGCGGGGGTGCGGCCGCCGGCCGGGGACATCCGCCGGCTGCTGATCGTGTGCTCGGCGTGGCTGGTGATCCCCACCGCCCTGGTGGTCGTCTATTCGGCCGTCAGCGAACCGATCTACTACCCGCGCTACCTGATCTTCACCGCGCCCGCGATGGCCGCCGTGTTGGCGGTCTGCGTCGTCACGATCGCCCGCAGACCCTGGCCCATCGCCGGTGTGCTGCTGGTCTGCGCCGTCGCCGCGGTGCCGAACTACCTGTTCGTCCAGCGCTGGCCGTACGCCAAGGAGGGCTGGGACTACAGCCAGGTCGCCGACTTGATCAGCTCTCACGCCGCCCCGGGCGACTGCCTGATGGTTGACAACACCGTGCCGTGGCGGCCCGGGCCGATCCGCGCGCTGCTGGCCACCCGGCCGGCCGCCTTCCGGTCGCTGATCGACGTCGAACGGGGCGCGTACGGGCCGAAGGTGGGCACGCTGTGGGACGGCCACGTCGCCGTGTGGCTGACGACGGCCAAAATCGACAAATGCCCGGCGATCTGGACCATTACCAATAAGGAACCGTCGCTGCCCGACCATCAATCCGGACCGGCATTGCCGCCGGGGCCCGCATTCGGCCGAGCGCCGGCGTATCGATTCCCGAGTTACCTCGGGTTCCGCATTGTCGAACGATGGCAATTCCATTACTCGCAGGTGGTCAAGTCGACGCGCTGATTTTGGCGCTTTCCGGGCGGCGTGAACCGCCATTTGTTGGGTAGTTGACTACCCATGCACAGTTGGCTGGCCGCGCCGTTGCTGGGCGGCAACGTCCAGGGGCTTCGGCACCTCATCGAGCTGTTCGCCGCGTTCGGATTGACCACGCTGATCGGCCTGGAGCGCACCGTTCAGGGCAAGAGCGCCGGGCTGCGCACCCAGACGATCGTGGGCACCTCCGCGGCGCTGATCATGCTGGTCAGCAAGTACGGGTTCGCCGACGTGCTGTCGAACGGCACGGTCGCGCTTGACCCGTCCCGCATGGCGGCCCAAATCGTTTCCGGCATCGGCTTTTTGGGGGCCGGCATCATCATCACCCGGCGCGGGGCGGTGCACGGGCTCACCACGGCGGCCGCGGTGTGGGAATCGGCCGCGGTCGGCATGGCGGTGGGCGCGGGGTTGCTGTTGCTGGCCATCGCCGTCGTGGCGCTGCACTTCGTCAGCGCCCTCGTCTTCAAGGCCGTCGAGGGTCGCCTGACGGCGCAGCTGCGGGGCACCGTCCGGGTGCAGATCATCTACGAGAACGGTCGCGGCATGCTGCGGGAGGTGCTGCGGATCTGCGGGCAGCGGAACTGGCAGCTCACCGAGCTGGACGCGGACGCGCACGACATCGACGACGGCGAGGTGCGGGTGACGATGACCCTGTCGGGCGCCAAGATCGCCAACGCCCAGCAGGTGTTCGGCGAGGTCGACGGGGTGGTGGCGGTGCTGAAAACCGAGGACGACCCCGACTGAGCCAGGGGCTAGCCGACCGGCTGCGGCCGGCGGGCCCCGCGCGTCGCGCCGTAGGCCGCCGCCACCCCGGCGGCGCTCAACGCGGTGAACACCGTGAACAGCCAGTGCGCCGCCATCCCGTCGCCGCCCTTGGCGGTGTTGACCACCACCCCGGCCAGCCCGGCCGCGATCGCCGCGGAGACCAGCTGGACGGTGTTGATCGCGGCCGATGCGGCGCCGCCTTCGGCCGGGTCGTCGACCGCGGCCATCGCGCGCGCCGACAGGTGCGGCCAGGCCATCCCGATCCCGACGCCCGCCACCAGCAGCGCCACCGCCCACAGCGCGGCGGTCCAGGGGGACCCGTCGCCGCGGCGGGCGACCGCGGCCAGGGCCATCCCGGACGCGGCCACGATCGGCGCCGCCACGATCACCCGCGCGACGGTGCGGGGGCGATCCAGCGACGCGCTGAGGATCTCGCTGACCGTCCAGCCGAGCGCCAGCGCCGCCCCCAGGAATCCCGCCGCTATCGGCGTCAGATGCGCCAACCGCTGACCGAACAGCGGCACGTAGGTGTTGACCATCGCGGCGCCCATCAGCACGCCCATGGTCAGGTAGATCCACTTCAGCGGGCCGGGTCCGAACACGCTGGGCGGCAGGATCGCCGCGTGCGTCCGCCAGTCCACGAGCACGAACAGGCCCACCAGCGCGACGCCGGCGCCCAGCAGCGCGAACGTCGCCCACGCGTTGTGCGGGATCTGGGCGACGCTGACCGCCAGCGCGGCGGCGCCGATCAGCAGCAGCGACCGCACCGGCACGTTCATCGGCGCCACGGCGCCGCCGCCCCCCACGCGGGCCAACGCGACCGGCACCAGCATGGCCATCAGGCCGGTCAGCACCGCCATCGCGACGAAGGCCCACCGCCACAAACCCAGCTGGGCGAACAGGCCACCCGTGGTGGGGCCGACCACCGTCGCCACGCCCCACATCGCCGACACCAGCGCCGAGCTGCGCGTCCACAGCTCACGCGGCAAGGCCGTGTTGATCACCGCGTATCCGAGGCCGGCGAGCAGCCCGCCGGCCACGCCCTGCAGGGCGCGCCCAGCTATCAAAACCTGCATGTTGGGCGCCGCCGCGCAAACCAGGCTGGACACACCGAACACGGCGAGCCCGGTCAGGTAGGACGAGCGCGGCCCGGCGCGCACCAGCATCGGATTGACCATCGCCGCGGCCACCACGGAGCCGACCAGGTACAGGGTCGTCACCCAGGCGTAGAGCCGGCTGCCGCCGATTTCGGCGATGGTGTTGGGCAACAAGCTGGTGGTCAGGAACTCGTTGGTGGCGTAGAGCGCCACCCCGCCGGCCAGCAGGACGGACGTCCTCAGGTACCTGGCCCCCAGCAGCTGACGCCAGCCGCCGGTACCGGTCGCGGTGTCGGTCACCCTTCTACCGTATGGGGCGGTCCGGGGTGGGAAAACTGAATTCCGGTGCCAGCAAACTCATTTCAGGCCGGCGGCGTCCATCCCCCGCAGTTCCTTCTTCAGGTCGGCGATCTCGTCGCGGAACCGCGCGGCGAGCTCGAACTGCAAGTCGCGCGCGGCGGCCATCATCTGCGCGGTGAGGTCCTTGATCAGGTCGGCCAGCTCGGCGCGCGGCATGCTGGTCGTGTCGCGTCCCTCGAACACGCCGGCGCTGACGGCGCGGCCCGGCTCGCCCTGGGCGCGCCGGCCGCGGGACATGCTGCGCCCGGAGCCGATTTCGACTGTCTCGCTGTCGTCGGCCTCGCGATAGACCTGGTCCAGGATGTCGGCGATCTTCTTGCGCAGCGGCTGCGGATCGATGCCGTGGGCCTCGTTGTAGGCGACCTGCTTGGCCCGCCGCCGTTCGGTCTCGTCGATGGCCTCCTTCATCGAGTCGGTGATCGAGTCCGCGTACATGTGCACTTCGCCGGAGACGTTGCGGGCGGCGCGGCCGATGGTCTGGATCAGGCTGCGCGAGGACCGCAGGAAGCCCTCCTTGTCGGCGTCCAGGATCGCCACCAGCGACACCTCGGGCAGGTCGAGACCCTCCCGGAGCAGGTTGATGCCCACGAGCACGTCGTAGTCGCCCAGCCGCAGCTGGCGCAGCAGTTCCACCCGGCGCAGCGTGTCCACCTCGGAGTGCAGGTAGCGCACCCGGATGCCCATCTCCAGCAGGTAATCGGTGAGGTCCTCGGCCATCTTTTTGGTCAGCGTCGTCACCAGCACCCGCTCGTCGGCCTCGGTGCGCTTGCGGATCTCGCCGATCAGGTCGTCGATCTGCCCCTTGGTGGGCTTGACCACGACCTTCGGGTCCACCAGGCCGGTCGGCCGGATCACCTGCTCGACGAACTCCCCGCCCGCCTGGCTGAGCTCGTAGGGGCCCGGGGTGGCCGACAGGTACACCGTCTGGCCGATCCGGTCGGCGAACTCCTCCCAGGTCAGCGGGCGGTTGTCGCACGCCGACGGCAGCCGGAACCCGTATTCGACCAGGTTGCGTTTGCGGGACATGTCGCCCTCGTACATGCCGCCGATCTGCGGCACGGTGACGTGCGACTCGTCGATGACGAGCAGGAAGTCCTCGGGGAAGTAGTCGAGCAGCGTCGCCGGCGGCGAGCCCGGGCCGCGGCCGTCGATGTGGCGGGAGTAGTTCTCGATGCCCGAGCAGAAGCCGACCTGGCGCATCATCTCGATGTCGTAGTTGGTGCGCATGCGCAGCCGCTGGGCCTCCAGCAGCTTGCCCTGGCCCTCCAACTCGGCCAGCCGCTCGGCCAGCTCCTGCTCGATCGTCGAGATGGCGTGCGCCATCCGCTCGGGGCCGGCCACGTAGTGGGTGGCCGGGAAGATCCGCAGCGAGTCGACCTGGCGGATCACGTCGCCGGTCAGCGGGTGCAGGTAGTACAGCGCCTCGATCTCGTCCCCGAAGAACTCGATGCGCACCGCCAGCTCTTCGTAGGACGGGATGATCTCCACGGTGTCGCCCCGCACCCGGAACGAACCGCGGGTGAAGGACAGGTCGTTGCGGGTGTACTGCACGTCGACGAGCAGCCGCAGCAGCGCGTCGCGGGGCACCTCGGTGCCGACGCCGAGTTCCACCGAGCGATCCAGGTACGACTGCGGCGTGCCGAGGCCGTAGATGCAGGACACCGACGCCACCACGACCACGTCGCGCCGCGAGAGCAGGGACGACGTGGCGGAATGCCGCAGCCGCTCCACGTCGTCGTTGATCGAGCTGTCCTTCTCGATGTAGGTGTCGGTCTGCGCGATGTACGCCTCCGGCTGGTAATAGTCGTAGTACGACACGAAGTACTCAACCGCGTTGTGCGGCAACATCTCTCGCAGTTCGTTGGCCAGCTGGGCGGCCAGCGTCTTGTTCGGCGCCATGACGAGCGTGGGCCGCTGCAGCCGCTCGATGAGCCAGGCGGTGGTGGCCGACTTCCCGGTGCCGGTGGCGCCGAGCAGCACCACGTCGCGCTCCCCCGCCCTGATCCGGCGTTCGAGCTCGTCGATGGCGGCGGGCTGGTCGCCGGCGGGCGCGTGCGGGCTGACCACCTCGAAGTGGCCGCCGACGCGCACGACCTCGTCGACCGCGCGGTATTCCGAATGTGCGACTACCGGATGTTCCGTGGCGAAAGCCATGCCACCAGGGTAGAACCGCGCACCGACAAGTGTCGCGGAGCCGGTCTGGCCGCCCGCTATCCCCCGGGCCGGCTCCAGGTTCGGGTGACGGGATCGCACTGCAGCAGGTGCCCGTCGTTCGACGTGGTCATGGCGAACACCGAGGTCCCGGGCCGGTCGCACGAGCTGCCCGCGGCGTGCACGCCCATCGTGATCGGGGCCTTGGCCCAGCTGTTGCCCTCGCAGACGATCTGCTCGCTGTTGGTCGGGTCGTAGGCCAGCTTGCCGACGTCGCCGCAGACCCCGCCGAGCACGGGCGGCGCCGGGGCCGCCGCGGCCGCCGACGTGCTGACGGCCTGGGCGGGGTCGCCCAGGTTGACGCCGGCCGGCACGTCACCGACGCGGGTGGCGACCACCGGCACCCGCACCACGGCGCCCTGCGCGCCGCATTCGTTGCTGAGCACGGTCTCGGTCACGGTGCCGCGCAGCGTGCCGTCGGCCTGCGGCGCCAGCGACCACGCGAGCGTCTCCTGCTGGGTGGCCGCGCCCTGGCCGTCGGGCGGGGTGCACGCCATCCGGTCCTGCTGCGGCGCGCCCTGCCAATAGCCGGCGACGAAGTGCAACGTGTCCGTCTTGCCGCCGTCGGCCGTTTGGTGGGTGGCGTTGTCCAGCCGGGCCCCGGTGGCCGCGCAGCCGTTGGTGGTGCACACCGAACGGAACGCCCACCAGCCGGTGGCGGGGCCGTCGTGGCGGATCGCGACGCCGTTGGTGGTCCGCTTGCTCTCGTCGTAGTCCAGCTTGTAGGCCCCGTTGAGCGCCGGTCCGCCGGACCGGGCCGGCGCGGCACTCGGCGCCGGGACGGACGGTTTCGACGCGAGCGCCGGGTTCGCCGGCGGGGTGTCCGGCTCGAACGAGTACAGGATCGACCCGGTGGCCGCGACGGCGACGAGCATCGCGCACACCAGCCCGACCGCCCACCGGGTCCGCGCCGAGAAGCGGTGGTTCATCGCCGCCGCCACGGCGCGCGGTCCGCGCCGTCGCCGCGCCATCGACGCGGCGCGGGGCCCGGGACCCGGGGCGGGCGCGGCGGCCTCGTCGAGCCGCTCGCCGACCGCGTCGGCGAACGCGCGGCACCGGTCGAACCGGTCCTCGGGGCGTTTGGCCAGCGCCGTGCGGAACACGTCGTCGAGATGCGCCAGCTCCGGGCGGAAATCGCTGAGCCGGGGCGGCTGTTCGTGCAGGTGCTGACTGATCACCGCGATCGGGTTCGAGTGCTGAAACGGGGGCGCGCCGGTGAGCAAGTGGAAAGCCGTTGCGGCCAAGGCATATTGGTCCGCGCGCCCATCGATGTTGGATCCCGTCAACTGTTCCGGCGCCGCGTAGGCCACCGTTCCCACCGCGACGTTGGTCTCGGTGATCCCGCTGATGTCACCCAGGTGCCGCGCGACCCCGAAGTCCGCCAACAGGATTCGGCGCTCGCCGGCCTCGGGATGGGTGAGCAGGATGTTGGCCGGCTTGACGTCGCGGTGCAGCAGCCCGCGGTCGTGGGCGTAGTCCAGCGCCCCCGCGACGGCCCGGACGATGGCGCACACCTCACCGACCGGCATGCCCTCCGGGTGAAGCTCCTTGACCAGCCGGGCGGCGTCGGTGCCCTCGACGTAATCCATGGAAATCCAGAGGTGGCCGTTGAATTCGCCGCGGTCGTGGACGCCGACGATGTGGGGATGCCACAGCGTCGCGGCGAGATCGGCCTCGCGGTTGAACCTCTCCCGGAACTCGGGGTCGGCCGTGACCGCCTCCGCCAGCACCTTGATCACGTCACGGCGTGGCAGCCGGGGATGCAGCGCCAGATACACCTCGGCCATGCCCCCGGCACCCAGCTGCCGCAGGATCGTGTAGCCGGCGAACGGCGCACCGCTGTTTATCGAAAGGCGGGCGCTATCCGCCTCGAGGGGCTCCGCGTTCGGCGTGGAAGTGACCGGCGGGACGCGGCGGAAGAGATGGGCGATGGTCACCGCGGGCAGCGACTGAAAACCCGCGCGCAGCGCCGCGCGATTACTCAGCAACCGCCGCCCGGCGCCGATGCGCCGGGTGGTGCCCTTGCCCTCGTCCATCCGTTGCCCCACCCCCTCGTTCCGATCCCGGCCTGCCGCAACGCGACACGGCACGCAACACCGGGGCGCGTGCAGGCCTCGGCGCCCCGGCCGGCACGACGATGTGCGCGGCGCGCCCGGAAAAGGCCTCGGCGCAACCCCTTACGTTCAGATGATGCCGGATTCCGCTGGGGAGTCCGCCTCGCCAAGCTATGAAACGGTTATGAGTGAGCGGACCGACACATAGCGAAATCACAGCCGCTCCCAATAGAACCCCCCGGCGGCGCACAGATACTTGAGTGGTGACCCGCCCCGCCCCGCCCGTCCTGACGATTCGGCACGACGGGTCCCTACGATCCTTCGCGGCCGGCCACGAGGTGGTCGTCGGCCGCGACACCGAAGCCGACGTGCGCATCGCCGATCCCCGGATTTCGCGCGCCCACCTGATCCTGCGGTTCGACCAAGGCCGGTGGCTGGCAATCGACAACGGCTCGCTGAACGGGACCTACCTCAACGGCTACCGGATGCCGGTCATCGACATCCACGACGGCCAGAGCATCCACGTCGGCAATCCGCGCGGACCGCTGCTGACCTTCGCGATCGGACCGCGCCAGGGCTACGCCGACCGGCCGGGCCGGGCCCTGCCGAATCCGGCGGCCGGGCCGCCGACGCTGGCCTGGTCCGCGCTTCCCGAGCAAACCAATCCCACCCGGGCGCCCCGGCCGCCCGGAGCTCCGCGGAATCCACTGTCCCGGCAACCGATTTCGCGGCCCCGTCGGGCACCGGCCCCCGCCGTCCCGCTGCGCGGTGTCGCGCCCGCCGAGCGGACCGTCGTCCACGCGCCGACGCCGCCCGCCGAACTCACCGTGGTCGACGCCAAGACGGCCGACGTGTCGAACCTCGCCACGCGCTTTGTGAAGTTGCTCTCACCGCGCTCGTCGGCGGCCGCGGGCAGCCCGGGCGCCCTGACGATCGGTCGCGCCGCGGAGAACGACATCGTCGTTTCCGACGTGCTGGCGTCGCGCCGGCACGCGACGCTGGTGCAGACGCCGCTGGGCACCGAGATCCGGGACAACAGCATCAACGGGACCTTCGTCAACGGCACCCGGGTCGGCTCCGCGATCCTGTCCGACGACGACGTCGTCACCATCGGCAACGTCGACCTGGTCTGCCGCGACGGCACCCTGACCCCTCGCAGCGAAACCGCAACCCGCACCGGCGGTCTCGAGGTGCGCAACGTCGAATACGTCGTCGACAACGGCAAACAACTGCTGGACGACATCTCGCTGATCGCGAGGCCCGGAACCCTGACCGCGGTCATCGGGGGGTCGGGCGCCGGCAAGAGCACCCTGGCGCGGCTCATCGCCGGCTACACCACGCCCAGCTCGGGCTCGGTCACCTTCGAGGGCCACGACATTCACGCCGAATACGCGTCGTTGCGCAGCCGCATCGGCATGGTCCCGCAGGACGACGTGGTGCACCGGCAGCTGACCATCAACCAGGCGCTCGGCTACGCAGCCGAGCTTCGCCTGCCGCCCGACACCAGCAAAGCCGACCGGGCCAAGGTCGTTGCACAGGTCCTCGACGAGCTCGACCTGACCAAACACGCCGACACCCGGGTGGACAAGCTGTCCGGCGGTCAGCGCAAGCGGGCCTCGGTGGCGCTCGAGCTGCTCACCGGGCCGTCGCTGTTGATCCTCGACGAGCCGACCTCCGGCCTCGACCCGGCGCTCGACCACCAGGTGATGATGATGCTGCGGCAGCTGGCCGACGCCGGCCGGGTGGTGATCGTGGTGACGCACATGCTGTCCTACCTCGACACCTGCGACCAGTTGCTGTTGGTGGCCCCGGGCGGCAAGACCGCCTATTGCGGCCCGCCCGATCGGATCGGCGCGGCGATGGGCACCACCAACTGGGCGAAGATCTTCACCCAGGTGGGTGCGGACCCCGAGGAGGCCAACCGGCGGTTCGTGGAGCAGCGTGACGCCGCGAAGCGGCCGCCGAAGCTGTTGCCGGACAAGGCCGACGAGCCGGGCGCGCTGGGCGAACCGGTGCATACCAGTGTGCGGCGCCAGATCTCGACGGTTGCCCGGCGGCAGATCCGCCTGGTGGTCGCCGACCGCGCCTACTTCGTCTTCCTGGCGCTGTTGCCGTTCATCCTGGGTTCGCTCTCGCTGACGGTGCCGGGCGCCAACGGGTTCCATCCGCCGGGCGCGAATGCGGGGACGCCCGACGAGGCGGCGCAAATTCTGGCCCTGCTGATGCCCGCCGCCGCGTTCATGGGCACCGCGCTGACCATCCGCGACCTGGTCGGCGAGCGGGCCATCTTCCAGCGCGAACAGGCGGTGGGGCTGTCCACCACGGCCTACCTGCTCGCCAAAACCGCGGTGTTCTGCGGGTTCGCCGTTCTGCAATCGGCGATCATCACCGCGATCGTGGTGATCGGCAAGAGCGCGCCGACGCGGGGCGCCGTCCTGCTCGGCCAGTCGACCGCCGGGGCGACGGTCGAATTGTTCGCGACCGTCGCGGCCACCTGTGTGGCGTCGGCCATTCTGGGCCTGGCGATTTCGTCGCTGGTCCGCTCCAGCGAGCAGATCATGCCCCTGTTCGTGGTGACGGTGATGGCGCAGCTGGTGCTCTGCGGTGGCATGGTCCCGGTGACCGGACGGCTCGGGCTGGACCAGCTGTCGTTCGCGATGCCCGCGCGTTGGGGCTACGCCGCGGCCGCGTCGACGGTCGACCTGCGGCACCTGGTGCCGGATTCGCTGCTGTCCCAGGACCGGTTCTGGCGGCACACGCCGAAGGTGTGGCTGCTGGACATGGGCATGCTGGCCGCGTTGTCGGTGTTCTACGCCGGTTTCGTGCGGTGGCGGATCCGCCTGCGCCGATAGTCCGGGGCACCCCTAGATTTGCTCGGCACCACCGTCGACGAAGACCTCGCTGCCGGTCATGAAGCTGCTGTCGTCCGACGCCAGGAACAGCACCGCCGCGGCGACCTCCTCGGGCCGGCCCAGGCGGCCCATCGGGACCTTGGCCGCCTCGCCCTCGCGTATCTCGTGCTCGCGCCCGGCCGGCGCCAGCCCCAGCAGCCCCGGCGTCTCGACCGGTCCGGGGACGATCGTGTTGACCCGAATGCCCCGGTCCACGAGTTCGGCGGCCCAGGTGCGGCCGAACGAGCGGATCGCCGCCTTGGTCGCCGCGTAGACGCTGAACGCCGGGGTGCCGTTGTAGGCGGCGGTCGAGCCGGTCAACACGATCGACGCCCCGCGGTTGAGCAGCGGCAGCACGGTTTGCACGGTGAACAGCGTGCCGCCCACGTTGGTCATGAACGTGGTGGTGAAGTGTTCGACCGAAATCTCGCCCAGCGCCGCGAATTCCCCGCCGCCCGCGTTGGCGAAGAGCACATCGAGGCCCGCTCCGCGGGCTGCGATCACGCCGGCGACCGCCGCCAGGTCGTCGGGGTCGGCCACGTCGGCGCGGATGCCCGTCGCGCGTTCGCCGATCGAGGCCACCGCGGCGTCGATGGTGTCCTGGTTGCGACCGGTCAGGATGACGTAGGCACCCGCGTCGGCCAGCCGCCGCGCCGCCGCCAACCCGATGCCCGAATTCCCGCCGGTGACAAGGGCCGTCTTTCCGCTGAGGTCGCTCACCATGACTAGAGTAGGGGCATCCATCCGCCGAAGCACGAGACGTTCGACCTGATCGCCCGCACCAACACCGATCCCAAGGGCATCGTGCGGGAGGTGGACGACTACGCGGTCCACCCGTGGGGCCTGTACGTGGCCCGGCCCACCCCCGGCCGCGCCCAGTTCCATTACCTCGAGTCGTGGCTGCTGCCGTCACTCGGCTTGCGCGCCACGGTCTTTCACTTCAACCCCGGCCATGAGCGCGATCAGGACTACTACCTCGACGTCGGCGAGTACACGCCCGGACCCGAGGTGTGGCGTTCGGAGGATCACTACCTCGACATCGTCGTGCGCACCGGCGACGGCGCGGAGCTGGCCGACGTCGACGAGTTGCTGGACGCCGTCCGGCACGGCCTGTTGACCCCGGAGGCCGCGGAGCGGGCGGTGCGGCGCGCCGTGGAGGCCGTAGCGGGGTTGGCCCGCAACGGCTATGACCTCTCCCGCTGGCTGGCCGGCCACGGGATGGAGCTGACGTGGCGCCAGGCGTAGCGGCGGGCCTGCCCGAAGCGGTGCGCGCGGCGCTGCGCGACGAGCCGGTCCCCGACTGGCGGTCCCCGACGCTGGCGACCCTGACCGACAAGCGGTTCTCCGATCCGCGATGGATCTTCGAGCGCAAGTTCGACGGCATGCGGTGCCTGGCGTTTCGGGACGGCGACCGGGTGCGGCTGTTGTCCCGAAACCGCCAGCCGCTCAACGGGACCTATCCGGAACTGGTCGACGCGCTGGCCGCCCAGCCCGCCACCCGCTTCGTGCTGGACGGCGAGGTGGTGGCGTTCCAGGGCCGCCGCACCAGCTTCGCCCGGCTGCAGGGCCGCCTGGGCATCACCGACCCCGACGTGGCCCGCGCCTCGCCGATCCGCGTCTCCTATTACGTCTTCGACCTGCTGCACCTGAACGGCAAGTCGACGCTCAACGCACCGCTGGTATGGCGTAAACGGTTGCTGCGCAACGCGATTCAATTCGGCGGACCGCTACGCTACACCCCGCACCGCATCGAGGACGGCCTCGCCGCCTACCGTGCGGCCTGCGAGCGCGGCGACGAGGGCGTGATCGCGAAGCTGGCCGAGTCGACGTATGACGGCGGCCGCTCGAAGAATTGGCTGAAGTTCAAGTGCGTGCGCGACCAGGAATTCGTGGTCGGTGGCTACACCAGCCCCAGGGGCAGCCGCGTCGAGCTGGGCGCGTTGCTGCTGGGTTACTACGACGGCCGCGACCTGGTGTACGCCGGCAAGGTGGGCACCGGCTTCGACGAGGCCACGCTGCGCCGCCTGCACCGGCGGCTGTCGGCCCTCGCGCGGGACACGCCGCCCTTCACCCGCGGCCTGGTGCGCGAGGCCGGCGCCCGGTGGGCCCGCCCCGAATTGGTGGTCCAGATCGGCTTCACCGAGTGGACCCGCGACGGGAAGCTGCGCCACCCGCGCTACCTCGGCATCCGCACCGACAAGGACGCCGGCGACGTGGTGCGGGAGAGCGGGTAATGTCAGCAGCTATGAGTTGCACCGGCCGCAGGTTGCTGCCGATCATCGCGATCATTGCCGTTGGCGCCCAGCTGAGTCCGGCGATCGCGCGGGCGGACCTGCACAACATCACCTACCGCGCCCGGATCGACGCGCTGACCACCGGCAGCCAGGCCACCTTCATCATCAACGGCGGCCAGACGAACACCACCAACCTTCCGTCCATGCCCGGCAACGCTTTCGAGGCCAACACGGTGTTGCCCGACCCGGCGCAGGCCGGCATGCGGATAGTGCTGCATTTCCCGTACTCGGCGAACGTGCACTGCGAGATCGACGTCGACGACAACGTTTTCACCCAGGCCGACCAACTGGTCAAGCCCGCACCCGGCAACGCCGACCCGAACAACGGCGCGCTGGCCTGCGGCGCACCGCTACCCGGCTGAGGTCGATTGCCCGACTCCTCACCTCTGCTCACCGGCTATCTATCAGGGCGTCCAGATCGGCGATCGTGCGCAATGTGTCGTTGAGGTGGGTGCAGGTGCTGGTGCCAACGAATTCGCCGCGGACGCGGTCGCGCAACTCGGTGAGGGACATGCCGCGGATGCGGGACGCACTACCGATCGCCCCGGGGCATTCCTGCCACGGCAACACCCGCACCTCGGCGCTCACCTCGGTGATGACCCGCGCCGAGGTGTCGACCGTGCCGGCGACGGTGTACTCATGCACAATCGTCTCCATCAAGTCGTCATCCACGTGAGAGTCGCGGAAGTGGGCCTGGAACCGCGCCGACGCGGAGTCGGCGTCCGCCAGATCCAGCCGCCGGTACCTGCGCATCCCACGCGCTCGCAGCGGCTCCACCTCGTGTAGTCCGCTCAGCGGCGGCGCCACCGGGCCGCGGCCCGTCGGGATGACATCGTGCCGCCGGGTGTATGCGATCAGCGACGCGTCCGGTGCGAAACCGGCGCAGATCCCAGCCATCCGGTCGGCGATGCCCGGCGGCATCTTCTCTTCGATGCCCTCGATGATCGCCGCGTATTGGGTGGCGTATCCGGACACCAGGGTCGCACCGACCCAGTCGTCGAGCAGTAGGTGCAGCAGGGTGGCCTGCTCTGCCTCCTGCGGGAACAGCCGGCCAACCGTCGCCCGGAATCCGGCGCCGACCCGACAGCCCAGCAGCGCGTCCAGACAAGCGGTCGACGTGATGTCGTCGACGACCTGATCGGTGAGGTGTGCCCGCACTCGGACCTGGCCGAGTACCTCGACACGTCCGTCCTCGGCGCCCACCACGTCGCGCGCCCGCAGGTCCGCCATTGAGCCGCGCGCCCCATCCGGATGGGTGTCGATGGTGCTGGTGCGCCGCCGCCGGCCCGCCACCAGCCGCGGCGCCTCGTCGCCGTAGGGCCGTCGCGGGCCCAGGATGTGGTCGACGAATGGCATGGCGGCTCAGGGCTTCCAGCCAGTGGTGTCGGCCCATTCCCAGGCTTGCCGGTAGGCGTCACGAAACCACGGTTCTTTGGCGGTGATATAGCGCATGATGTCGCCGCCGGCGGCTGCGTCGGCTTCCCGTTTCATCCGCGAATACTGCTCGCGCACGTCGGCATTCGCATTGAGCCAGTCGACGAAGAGCAGAGCGAACTGCTGATTGGGCCAGCCCGCGACCCGGATGTGTACGTTGGTCGGCCTTCCAGGATCGGCCGAGGCGTGAATTCGCTTGTGCCACAACGCGGTATCATCACTGTGGTCGAAATCCTGCACGGTGCTGCGGGCGTCGGGCTTGGCGGCGTCGGCTGTGATGTGTTCCAGGCGCGGATAACCCACCGACAACAACGACTCGGCGACTTCGTCCGCCACGGCCAAGGATTCGACGGTGACCTGCACGTCGATGACGTCCTTGGCGGGCAGGTCCGCCACGGCGGTCGAACCGATGTGGTCCACCCGGATGGCCCGGTGTCCGCAGGCTGTCTTCAGCCGGTTGACGATGCGCTGCGCCTCGTCGCGCCAGCTGGGATCGGGCGGCACCACCCGCACCGGCGCCCGGGCGACCTGGCGCCGGCTCAGGTTGTGCGCGAAGGGCAGTATGCGGTTGTCCCACACGTCGTGGGCGCGTTGCACCAGGTTGTCCGGGCTGCCGGAGTTGTCCACCCAGATGTCGGCGACGGCACGGCGCTGCTCGTCGCTGGCCTGCGCGGCGATCCGGGCGCGGGCGTCGGATTCGGGCATGCCGCGCTGCTCGATGAGCCGCCGCAGCCGCACCTCGACGTCGGCGTACACGATGACCACGAGCGGGAACAGCGGCGCCATCCCGGATTCCACCAGCAGCGGAATGTCTTCGACGACAACCGAGTCCTCGGGCACCGAGGCGATGATCTCGGCGCGGCGCTTGCCGACCAGCGGGTGCACGATGCCGTTCAGCCGCTGCCGCGCCTCGTCGTCGGCAAAGGCCTTGGCCGCCAAGGCAGGACGGTCCAGTGACCCGTCGGGCAGCAGGATGTCGTCGCCGAACGCCGCCACGAGCGCCTTCAGGCCCTCGGTGCCCGGCTGGACCACCTCGCGCGAGATCACGTCGCCGTCGACGATGACGGCCCCGCATTTGGCGAAGGTGGCCGACAGGGCCGACTTGCCGGCGCCGATGCCGCCGGTCAACCCGATACGCAGCATGCCTGAACGCTATTACGCGTTGCCGGCGAGCTTCTCCCGCAGAGCGGCCAACTGGGCGTCGCTGGCCAGCGACCCGCCGGCCGCCTTCTCCTCGCGCGCACCGCCGTTGGCCGACGACTGCTCGGCGCCGTGCCCGGCCGCCTCGGCCGCGGCGAACTTCTCCATCTGGGCGGTGTGCATCTTGTGCCGGCGCTCGGCCTCGGCGTACCGGGCCTCCCACTCGGCGCGCTGGGCGTCGAAACCTTCGAGCCATTCGTTGGTCTCGGCGTCGAAGCCCTCGGGGAAGATGTAGTTGCCCTGCTCGTCGTAGCTGTCGGCCATGCCGTACTTCGCCGGGTCGAACTCCTCGGTGTAGTCCTCGTTGGCCTGCTTGAGCGACAACGAGATCCGGCGGCGCTCCAGGTCGATGTCGATGACCTTGACCATGGCGTCGTCGCCGACGGCGACCACCTGGTCGGGCACCTCGACGTGGCGCTCGGCGAGCTCGGAGATGTGCACCAGGCCCTCGATGCCCTCCTCGACGCGGACGAACGCGCCGAACGGCACCAGCTTGGTGACCTTGCCGGGCACGATCTGCCCGATGGCGTGCGTGCGGGCGAAGTGCCGCCACGGGTCTTCCTGAGTCGCCTTGAGCGACAACGACACCCGCTCGCGGTCCATGTCGACGTCGAGCACCTCGACGGTGACCTCGTCGCCGACCTGAACGACCTCCGACGGGTGGTCGATGTGCTTCCAGGACAGCTCGGAGACGTGCACCAGACCGTCAACGCCGCCAAGGTCGACGAACGCGCCGAAGTTGACGATCGAGGACACCACACCCTTGCGGATGGCGCCCTTCTGCAGCTGGTTGAGGAACTCGCTGCGCACCTCGGACTGGGTCTGCTCGAGCCACGCGCGCCGCGACAGCACCACGTTGTTGCGGTTCTTGTCCAGCTCGATGATCTTCGCCTCGATCTCCTTGCCGATGTACGGCTGCAGATCGCGGACGCGCCGCATCTCCACGAGCGACGCGGGCAGGAAGCCACGCAGGCCGATGTCGAGGATCAGGCCACCCTTGACCACCTCGATGACGGTGCCCTTGACGGCCTCGTCCTTCTCCTTGAGCGCCTCGATGGTGCCCCAGGCGCGCTCGTACTGCGCGCGCTTCTTGGACAGGATCAACCGGCCCTCTTTGTCCTCCTTGGTGAGAACCAGGGCCTCGACCTCATCGCCGACGGAAACGACCTCGCTGGGGTCGACATCGTGCTTGATGGAGAGCTCGCGGGCGGGGATGACCCCTTCGGTCTTGTAGCCGATGTCGAGGAGCACCTCGTCCCGGTCCACTTTGACGATCGTCCCCTCCACGATGTCGCCATCGTTGAAGTACTTGATCGTTTTGTCTATTGCGGCAAGAAAGTCCTCGCTGGAACCGATGTCGTTGACGGCTACTTGGGGCGAGGTGACGGTGGGACTCGGCATGTGGTGGGTTGCTCCGGACAGGTTGGGTCGTAGGGACAAAATTGGGATTTACCTATTGAGGCTACTCGACTGCGTACACGCTGGCCAAACTCGGCCGCCACCTGCTGACGCGAAAGTAACGCCAGGGCGAATTTCGGGCCGATTTTCCGCCCCCAACGCTACCCCGCGGGCCGTGGGGCGCGGCACCGTCCGGATCGCCGCGCTAGTGCGCCGCGGAGTCCCAGGAGCGGCCGTAACCGACGGAGACCTCGAGTGGCACGTCGAGCGGGTAGGCGCCGCCCATCTTCTCTCGCGCCAGCGCCTCGAGCTGGTCCCGCTCGCCGGGCGCGATTTCGAACAGGAGTTCGTCGTGCACCTGCAGCAGCATGCGGGATTTCAGCCCCGCCTCGGCGATCGCCTTGTCGACCTCGATCATCGCGACCTTGATGATGTCGGCGGCGCTGCCCTGGATGGGGGCGTTGAGCGCCGCCCGCTCGGCGGCCTCGCGCACCTGGCGGTTGCTGCTGTCCAGCTCGGGCAGGTAGCGGCGGCGGCCCAGCACGGTGGAGGTGTAGCCGTCCTTGCGGGCCTGCTCGACGATGTTCATCAGGTAGTCGCGCACCCCGCCGAACCGGGCGAAGTACGCATCCATCTGCTCCTTGGCCTCCTCGGTGGAGATCTTGAGCTGCTGCGAGAGCCCATAGGCGCTCAACCCGTAGGCCAGGCCGTACGACATCGCCTTGACGCGGCGGCGCAACTCGGCGGTGACCTCCTCGATCGGCACGCCGAACGCCCGCGAGGCGACGAACGAATGCAGGTCCTCCCCCGTGTTGAAGGCCTCGATCAGGCCCTCGTCGCGGGACAGGTGGGCCATGATCCGCATCTCGATCTGGCTGTAGTCGGCGGTCATCAGCTCGGCATAGCCGTCACCGACCACGAAGGCATCCCGGATCCGCCGGCCCGCCTCGGTGCGGATCGGGATGTTCTGCAGGTTCGGCTCCGTCGACGACAGCCGGCCGGTGGCCGCGATGGTCTGGTTGAACGTGGTGTGGATGCGCCCGTCGGAGGCCACCGAGTTCAGCAGCCCGTCGACGGTCACCTTGAGCCGGGTGACGTCGCGGTGGGCGAGCAGGTGTTGCAGGAACGGGTGGCCGGTCTTGTCGTACAGCGACTGCAGGGCGTCGGCGTCGGTGGTGTAGCCGGTCTTGGTGCGCTTGGTCTTCGGCATCTCCAGCTCGTCGAAGAGCACGGTCTGCAACTGCTTGGGCGAGCCCAGGTTGATCTGCTTGCCGATCACCGCGTAGGCCGCCTCGGCCGCGTCCCGGATCTGGTGGGCGAAATCGCTTTGCAGCTCGCCGAGCAGATCCAAATCGACTGCGATGCCGGTGTGTTCCATGCCGGCGAGCACCCGCTGCACGGGCAGCTCCATGCCGCCCAACAGCGACGTGGAGTTGATGCGGGCCAGCTCCTCGTCGAGCGCGTCGGCCAGGTCCAGCACCGCCACGGCCCGCAGGATCAGGGTCTGCACCGCCTGGTCGTCGGTGCCCTCCGTGTCGTCGAGCAGCGAAAGCTGTTGCTGCTCAGCGGTTTCCGCGCGCAGTTCGCGGCGCAGGTAGCGCAGCGAAAGGTCCTCGAGCGAGAAGCTGCGCTGCCCGGGCCGCACCAGGTAGGCGGCCAGCGCGGTGTCGGAGCTGACGCCGGCCAGGGTCCAGCCGCGGCCGGCCAGGTCGTGCATCGCCAGCTTGGCCTCGTGCAGCGCCTTGGGCGGGCCCGGGTCGGCCAGCCAGGACGCCAGCGCGGCCTCGTCGTCGGGATCCAGCGCGGAGGTGTCGATGTAGCGGCCCTCACCGTCGGCCGAGACGATGGCCAGCGCGGTGGCGTCGGCGTCGTACGCCAGGTGGGTGCCGACGACGGCCAGGCCGAAGCGCTTGCCCGAGCTGTGCTCGGCCAACCACACGGCCAGCTCGCCCGGCTGCAGCGCGCTGCCGCGCACGTCGAAGCCCGCGTCGACCTCGGGCTCGACCGCGGCCAGCGTGTCGAACAGCCGGTCGCGCAGCACCCGGAATTCCAGGTCGTCGAACAGCCGGTGGATGTGGTCGCGATCCCACGGCAGCATCCGCAGCGTGTCCGGGGTCTGCGCCAGCGGCACGTCCTTGACGAGGTCGGTGAGCTCGCGGTTGCGGATCACGCCGGCCAGGTTGGCCCGCAGCGCGTCGCCGACCTTGCCGCGCACCGACTCGACGTTGTCCACCAGCCCCTGCAGCGAGCCGTATTCGGCGATCCACTTGGACGCGGTCTTCTCCCCCACGCCCGGGATGCCGGGCAGGTTGTCGCTGGGATCGCCACGCAGGGCGGCGAAGTCGGGGTACTGCGTGGGGGTCAGCCCGTACTTCTCGACGACGGCCTCGGGCGTGAACCGGGTGAGTTCGCTGACGCCCTTGCGGGGGTAGAGCACCGTCACGTCGTCGCTGACCAACTGCAGCGAGTCCCGGTCCCCGGTGACCACCAGCACGCGGTAGCCCTCGTTCTCGGCCTGGGTGGCCAGCGTCGCGATGAGGTCGTCGGCCTCGAAGCCGGGCTCGGCCAGCACCGTGATGCCCAGCGCGTTCAGCACTTCCTTGGTGATGTCGATCTGGCCGTGAAACTCGTCGGGCGTCGACGAGCGGTTCGCCTTGTACTCCGGGTACCGCTCGGAGCGAAAGGTCTGCCGGGACACGTCGAACGCCGCGGCGACGTGCGTCGGGGCCTCGTCGCGCAACAGGTTGATCAGCATCGCGGTGAAGCCGTACACCGCGTTGGTGGTCAGGCCGCCGCGGGTCTTGAAGTTCTCTGCGGGCAGCGCGTAGAACGCCCGAAACGCCAGCGAATTGCCGTCGAGCAACATCAGTGTCGGCTTGGTGTTTTCGTCGGTCTGCTGAGCGGGCGGAGCGGGCACGGCTATCACTCTAGGCACCCCGACCGACGAGCCCGAGGCTGCCGCAGAACTGCAACACGTTTCAGTTTTGGATTGGCGCTGGGTAGTCTGGCCGAGTGCCAGAGGTCACCAGCCAACAACCCGCGATCGACGGATGGTTCGCCACCGACTCGACTACTGAGGGCGCCGGTCGCCCCCACCTGATCGGCGGGAAGTGCCCCGAGTGCGGCACCTACGTGTTCCCGCCGCGGGAGAACAACTGCCCCAACCCGGGCTGCGCCAGCGACACACTGGAGGCCGTCGCGTTGTCGACCCGCGGGACGCTGTGGAGCTACACCGAAAACCGGTACCCGCCGCCGGCGCCCTATCCCGCCCCGGATCCGTTCGAGCCGTTCGCGATTGCCGCCGTCGAGCTCGCCGACGAGGGACTCATCGTGCTGGGCAAGGTGGTCGAGGGCACCCTGGCCGCCGACCTGAAGGTCGGCATGGAGATGGAGCTGACCACGATGCCGCTGTTCGTTGACGACGACGGCGTGGAGCGGATCGTGCACGCTTGGAAGGTTGCGCCATGACTCCCGAACCGCTCTACATCCTCGGCGCCGGCATGCACCCATGGGGCAAGTGGGGCCGCGACTTCACCGAGTACGGCGTAGTGGCCGCCCGTGCCGCCCTGGCCGAGGCCGGCCTGGACTGGCGGCAGATCCAGCTGGTCGCCGGGGCCGACACCATCCGCAACGGCTACCCGGGCTTCATCGCCGGGTCGACGTTCGCCCAGAAGCTGGGCTGGAACGGCGTGCCGGTCAGCTCGAGCTACGCGGCGTGCGCCAGCGGGTCGCAGGCGCTGCAGAGCGCACGCGCCCAGATCCTGGCCGGGTTCTGCGACGTCGCGCTGGTGATCGGCGCCGACACCACGCCCAAGGGCGCGTTCGCCCCCGTCGGCGGGGAACGCAAGAACGACCCCGACTGGCAGCGGTTCCACCTGATCGGCGCGATGAACCCGGTGTACTTCGCGCTGCTGGCGCGCCGCCGGATGGACCTCTACGGCGCGACGCCCGACGACTTCGCCCAGGTGAAGGTGAAGAACTCCCGGCACGGGCTGCAGAACCCGAACGCCCGCTACCGCAAGGAGGCCTCGGCCGACGACGTGTTCGCCAGCCCGGTGGTGGCCGACCCGCTGCGCCAGCTCGACATCTGCGCCACCTCCGACGGCGCCGCGGCCCTGATCGTGGCCAGCGCCGAGTTCGCCCGCAAGCACCTCGGCTCGCTCGACGGCGTCCCGTCGGTGCGCGCGGTCAGCACGGTCACCCCCCGCTACCCCCAGCACCTACCCGAATTGCCCGACATCGCAACGGATTCCACCGCCGCCGTGCCCGCACCCGACCGGGTGTTCAAGGATCAGATCCTCGACGCGGCCTACGCCGAGGCGGGCATCGGGCCCGAGGACGTCAGCCTGGCCGAGGTGTACGACCTGTCCACCGCGCTGGAGCTCGACTGGTACGAGCACCTTGGGCTGTGCCCCAAGGGTGAGGCCGAGGCGCTGCTGCGCAGCGGCGCGACCACCATCGGCGGCAAGGTCCCGGTCAACCCCTCGGGCGGGCTGGCGTGCTTCGGGGAGGCCATCCCCGCGCAGGCCATCGCGCAGGTCTGCGAGCTCACCTGGCAGCTGCGCGGGCAGGCCACCGGCCGGCAGGTGGAGAACGCCACGGTCGGCGTCACCGCCAATCAGGGCCTGTTCGGTCACGGCTCGTCGGTGATCGTGGCGCGCTAGCTGTAAGCGGCCGCCGGGTCGACGGTCAGCGCGGCACGTCGCAACGCGGTTTACGAAATCCAGTGTGCGATGGCGGCTTTGCGCGTGCGCTCAGGGCGCGAATCCTGCGCTTCTGGCGCCCTGGACGCACGCTCGAGGCCCTGAGCGCACACTCGGCGGGTCGAAAAGCTACTCGTCCTCGGAGCCGAGGGTTTCCAGCACGACCTCGGCGACCCGCTTCATCGTGGTCCGCCGGTCCATCGCGGCGCGCTGAATCCACTTGAACGCCTCGGGTTCGGTCATGCCCTGCTTGGTCTGCAGCAGGCCCTTGGCGCGCTCGACGAGCTTGCGGGTCTCCAGCCGGTCGGACAGCGTGGCCACTTCGCGTTCCAGCTCGGTGATCTCGCTGAACCGGCTGACCGCCAACTCGATAGCCGGAATCAGGTCGCTGATCGTGAAGGGCTTGACCAGGTAGGCCATCGCCCCGGCGTCGCGGGCGCGCTCGACCAAGTCGCGCTGGCTGAACGCGGTCAACACGACGATCGGCGCGATGCGCTTGCTGGCGATCTCCGATGCCGCGTCGATCCCGTCGCGCCGCGGCATCTTCACGTCCATGATCACCAGGTCGGGTTGATGCTGCTCGGCCAGCTCGACGGCTTCCTGCCCGTCGCCGGCCTCCCCGACGATCTCGTAACCCTCCTCTCGCAGCATCTCGGCGAGGTCCATTCGGATGAGCGCTTCGTCTTCCGCGATCAGGACCCGGCGCGGCACGGCGGCGTCGGTGTCGGTCGTGGGGCCTGTCATGACGGACATTGTGTCGTGAACGCCTCGAACCAGCGACCTCGGGGGCGGTCAGGCGGCCGCCCGCGCCCGATCCTCTATGGTGGGAGGCTGCCTCTAAGGTAGGAGGCCGGCCAGCCCTCGTATCCCAACTGGCAGAGGAAACGGATTCAAAACCCGTCCAGTGTGAGTTCGAATCTCACCGAGGGCACCACCACGGCACTCGCCGCTCGTTCGCAATCGGCGCCTCCCCGCCCCCGCACCCGGCAAACCGGCTCGTGGCTAGCCGGCCGCTTTCCGGTACTCAAGTCCCGGCTCTCCAGCCACGCCAAAGCGTGGATGCGGTAAATGCCGCCAAATGCGTGCCAAAGGTATGGACTTCCGCGAATTTGAATACTCCGCGCATTTACCACCAGGCGCGAAATTCGGCGCGCGCTATGAATTCAATTTATTTCGCGACGGCGGCACGCGCGGGCCGAATTTATTGGCGACCGACCCCACCCCGCGGGCAAAAGATCCGGGACTCGACCGTCGCCGCGGGCCCTTTCCCAGGGGCCCAGGCGAGCCGCCTCGTCAGCGGCTGATGCACACCTGTTCTTCGGAGTGCACCACGTTGACCTGCATCGGATCACTCTGCATGGAGTCGGTTGCCACTCGCAACAACGAGGCCGCGCCGCCACATCCCACCCCGCACGCGGGGGTCGCCATCGCAATTCCCGCCAGGACCAGCACGAGCCCGATCTTCCTGCTGAGAATCCCCATGATGCGCCCCTTTGGTTAGAGGAACACGTGACCCACTTCACAGCCCGACATATGTTTAATAACACTTCGGACAAATTTTGAAACCCCCCAAACGCGAATTTTTTTTCGGAATTTTTTTTGCACCCGATACGGCCTGGCGCCAAAGCGGCCTCCGCCCCGGCGCCGCGGCCGCGTTTCCTCGGTCCAGGGGCCGACAAACACCGAGGTCAGCGTTACGCTGTCAGCGTGGCGGCTAAGAAGTGCGGCGCCCCACCGGTGGCAGATGGCTCAACGAGCCGCCCCGACTGCGTGGCAGCGGTGCGGGCGCAGACGCGCGACCGCAATCAGCACTACGCGGCCAGCGCCGCCCGCCGGGCCCGGATCCTGACCATCACCGCGTGGCTCGCCGTCATGGTGAGCGTGAGCTTCGTGCTGGTGCAGATCCTCAGCGGCACGTGGCTGTGGCAGGTCAGTTCGATCAACGTCCTCGGCGCCATGGTCTTCGCGATGGTCCCGTGGCTGCAGCGGTTCGGCGAACTGGTTGCGCCGCTTACCTTCCTGGGCGCGGCCTACGTGTCGGTGTTTGCCAGCTGTGTCGACGTCGGCACCGGTTCGGGGGCCGAGTTCTTCTTCCTGGTGGGCGCGTGCATCGTCGTGCTGCTGCTGGGAATCGAACACATCGTGTTGGCGTCCGCGCTCGCCGCGGTCGCCGCCGGCCTGATCATCGCCGTCGAGTTCCTGATCCCCCGCGACACCGGGCTGCAGCCGGCCTGGGTCCAGGCGGCCGGGTTCGTCGTCACGACGGTGTCCAGCGTGGTGATGGTCGTCGTCACCGTGTGGTTCGCCCTGCGCGACACCGCGCGCGCCGAGGCCGTAATGGAGGCGCAGTACGAGCGCTCGGAGGCGCTGCTGGCCAACATGTTGCCGGCCAGCATCGCCGAGCGGCTCAAGGAGCCCGGCCGCGGCATCATCGCCGACAAGTACGACGAAGCCTCCGTGTTGTTCGCCGACATCGTCGGCTTCACGGAGCGGGCCAGCGGCACGGCACCGGCGGAGCTGGTGCGCTTCCTCGACCACCTCTACAGCGCCTTCGACGCTCTCGTCGACAAGCACGGGCTCGAGAAGATCAAAGTCAGCGGCGATTCCTACATGGTGGTCAGCGGCGTTCCCCGCCCCCGGCCCGACCATGCCCAGGCGCTCGCGGACTTCGCGCTCGACATGGCCAATGTTGTGGCCGGACTTCAGGATCCGCACGGCAACCCGGTTCCGCTGCGGGTGGGGATGGCATGCGGGCCGGTGGTCGCCGGTGTCGTGGGGTCCCGCCGCTTCTTCTATGACGTGTGGGGCGACGCGGTCAACGTCGCGTCCCGGATGGAATCCACCGACTCGGCGGGCCGAATTCAGGTGCCCGAGGCCATGTACGAGCGCCTGCGGGACGAGTTCGTGCTGCAGGAGCGCGGCCACATCGACGTCAAAGGCAAAGGCCTGATGCGGACCTGGTACCTGATCGGGCGCAAGGCGCCCAGCGAAACCACCGACGTGACCACCGATCTGCTGGCCGCGGATTCGCGCACCGCCAACGTGTAACCCAAGTGCCCTATACCGGGGGCGGCGTTTGTGTCACACTGCGGCCATGCAAACCACACCTGGACCTCCCCCCGCTCCAAGTCTGTTGCCGCACCTGTGGAAATCGGCCCTGTTGTCGGGAATTCTGTCGCTGGCCCTCGGCGTCCTGGTGCTGGCGTGGCCCGGAATATCCATCGTCGTGGCCGCGACCGCCTTCG
The DNA here is from genome assembly GCF_001666915.1 of Mycobacterium sp. E3339. NCBI lineage: Bacteria > Bacillati > Actinomycetota > Actinomycetes > Mycobacteriales > Mycobacteriaceae > Mycobacterium > Mycobacterium sp. E3339. The sequence goes on from NZ_LZIZ01000143.1 coordinate 36,892, forward strand.
GCGTCTACCTGCTGATCACCGGCGCCGCACAGGTGTTCTTCGCCTTCAGCCTGCATGTCTCGGCGGGCAGCCGGATCCTGTTGTTCATCAGCGGTGCCGCCTCACTCATCCTGGCGCTGTTGGCGTTTCGCCATTTCGGTCAGGGCTACGCAATCCTGTTGCTGGCCATCTGGATTGGCATCGGGTTCATCTTCCGCGGCGTCGGCACGACGATCTCGGCCATCCAGGACCCGCTCCTACCCGGCCGGGGCTGGACGATTTTCATCGGCGTGATCAGTCTGCTCGCCGGCATCGTGGTCCTCGCTTCGCCGCTGGAATCGATTGTGACGCTGGCGCTCGTGGTCGGCGTGTGGTTCGTGGTGATCGGCATTTTCGAGATCATCTCCTCCTTCGGCATCCGCAAGGCTTCGCAGACGCTGACCGGTTGAGGGGCGACCGGTAGCGCCGGCCCCGGCACTTCTACTACACTTCGTAGTAGCCGTGCGTACGGCTCCGCAGTTTCGGGAGATGGCAGATGAATGTCGTCGATATTTCGCGGTGGCAGTTCGGTATCACTACCGTCTACCACTTCATCTTCGTGCCGCTCACCATCGGTTTGGCGCCGCTGCTGGCCGTCATGCAGACGGTGTGGGTGGCCACCGGCAACACCGCGTGGTACCGCCTCACGAAGTTCTTCGGCAAGGTGTTCCTGATCAACTTCGCCATCGGCGTGGCGACGGGGATCGTCCAGGAATTCCAGTTCGGGATGAACTGGAGCGAGTATTCGCGGTTCGTCGGCGACATCTTCGGCGCGCCGCTGGCGATGGAAGGCCTGTTCGCCTTCTTCTTCGAGTCGACGTTCATCGGGTTGTGGATCTTCGGGTGGGGCCGGCTGCCGAAGCTGATCCACCTCGCCTGCATCTGGATCGTCGCGATCGGTGTGAACGTGTCCGCCTTCTTCATTATCGTGGCGAACTCGTTCATGCAGCACCCGGTCGGCGCGCACTACAACCCGGCGACGCATCGCGCCGAGCTGGACAGCATCACCGCGCTGCTTGGCAATAACACTGCGCGGTGGGCGTTTACGCATACCGTCACCGGCGCGCTGCTGACCGCCGGGACGTTCGTCGCGGCGGTCAGCGCGTGGTTCCTGGTCCGGTCACGGCGCCCGGCGACGGCGACGCCTGCCGGTGAATCGGATGCGCGCACCATGTTCCGCCCGGCGGCGATCCTCGGCTGCTGGGTGGTGCTGCTCGCCGCGGCCGGCCTGTTCTTCACCGGCGACCGCCAGGGCAAGCTGATGTTCGTGCAGCAACCGATGAAGATGGCGTCGGCGGAGTCGTTGTGCAGCACCGCAACCGATCCGGACTTCTCCATCCTCACCGTCGGCACGCACAACAACTGCGACAGCATCACCCGCGTGATCGAGGTGCCCTACGTGTTGCCGTTCCTCGCCGAGGGCCGGACCAGCGACGTGACGCTGCAGGGCGTCCGGAACATCCAGCAGGACTTCGAGGGTCGGTTCGGCCCAAATGACTACCGGCCCAACCTGTTCGTCACCTACTGGTCGTTCCGCGCGATGATCGGGTTCCTCGCCGTCCCGGTGTTGTTCGCGCTGGCGGCGCTGTGGCTCACCCGCGGCGGCCGGGTGCCCAACCAGCGATGGCTGTCGTGGCTGGCGCTGGTGACCATTCCCACGCCGTTCCTGGCGAACATCTCCGGGTGGGTGTTCACCGAGATGGGCAGGCAGCCATGGATCGTCGCGCCGAATCCGACCGGGGACCAACAGGTTCGGTTCACCGTCCGGGAGGCCGTCTCACACCTGGCTCCCGGCATGGTCATCACCTCGCTGGTCACCTTCACCCTCGTCTACGCGGTGCTCGCGGTCCTGTGGTTCTGGTTGCTCAAGCGGTACATCACCGAGGGCCCGCGGGAACACGACGCCGAACCGGCCCCCGCGCCGGCACCCGGCGACGACGAGGTGGCGCCGCTTTCGTTCGCCTACTAGGCCCGAGCACGGAAAGGAGCTGACCGATGGGACTGCAGCAGTTGTGGTTCGGCATCATCGGGTTGCTGTTCCTCGGTTTCTTCGTCCTGGAGGGCTTCGACTTCGGCGTGGGCATGCTGATGGAACCGCTCGCCCGGGTCGGCGTCGGCGAGGCCGAACCCATCCGGCGCACGGCGCTCAACACGATCGGTCCGGTGTGGGACGGCAACGAGGTGTGGCTGATCGTCGGCGGCGCAGCGATGTTCGCCGCGTTCCCCGGCTGGTACGCCACGGTGTTCTCCACGCTGTATCTTCCGCTGCTGGCCATCCTGTTCGGCATGATCTTGCGCGCGGTGGCGATCGAGTGGCGCGGCAAGGTCGACGACACGAAGTGGCGGGGCTGGGCCGATTTCGGCATCGCCGCCGGTTCCTGGCTGCCCGCCATCCTGTGGGGCGTGGCGTTCGCCATCCTGGTCCGCGGCCTCCCCGTGGACGCGACCGGCGACGTCCACCTGTCGGTCACCGACGTGCTCAACGCCTACACCCTGTTGGGCGGCTTGGCGACGGCCGGGCTGTTTCTGTTCTACGGCGCGGTGTTCATCTCGCTGAAGACCTCCGGCTCCATCCGCGACGACGCCCACCGGCTGGCGGTGTGGCTGTCGGTCCCGGCGACCGCACTGGTGGCGGGATTCGGGATCTGGACGCAGCTGGCCTACGGCAAGCAGTGGACCTGGCTGGTGCTGGCGGTCGCGGTGGTGGCGCAGCTGACCGCCGTGCTGGTGGTGTGGCGGCGCGCCTCCGACGGCTGGGCGTTTGCGAGCACCGCGATGGTCATTGTGGCGGTGGTGATCCTGTTGTTCGGCGCGCTCTACCCCAACCTGGTGCCCTCCACGCTGAACAAGCAATGGAGCCTGACGATCTACAACGCCTCGTCGACGCCGTACACCCTCAAGGTGATGACGTGGGTGACCGCGTTCATGGCCCCGCTGACGGTGGTCTACCAGGCATGGTCGTATTGGGTGTTCCGGCAACGGATTTCCGCGGATCGGATACCGCCGTCCATCGGGCTGGCGAGGCGCGCGTCCTGAGCGCACCCGGCTCGCGAGCGCGGGGCCCCGTGGACCCGCGGCTCTGGCGGGCATCGACGGCCTTGCGCCGCTACCTGAGCGCCACGGTCTGTTGCGGCGTGGTCATCTCCGGCTGCGCGATCGGCTCGGCGATCGTGCTGGCGCGCGTGGTCGCCCGCGCGGTGAGCGATCACGGGGCGCCCGGTCTGCGGGCCTGGCTCGGCCCGTTGTCGATTCTGGTGCTGCTGTGGACCATTCGCACGGTCGCGCACTGGCTGCAAGCGCGGTTGGGCCAGCGGGGCGCCAGCGCAGTCATCGCCGACCTGTCCGGTCAGGTGCTGACGGCGGTGACCGCCCGCCAGCCCGGTGAGCTCGCCGCCCAACGGGATGCCGCCGCGGTGGTGGTCACCCGGGGTCTCGACGGCCTGCGGCCCTACTTCACCGGGTACCTGCCGACGTTGCTGCTCGCCGCGATCCTGACCCCGGCGACGGTCGCCGTGATCGCGGTGTACGACCTCAAGTCGGCGGCCATCGTGGCGATCACCCTGCCGCTCATCCCGATCTTCATGGTGCTGATCGGCCTGGCGACGGCCGACCGGTCCGCGGCGGCCCTGGCCGCCATGACGACGCTGCAGGGGCGGCTGCTCGATCTCATCGCCGGGATCCCCACGCTGCGGGCCCTGGGCCGCGGCCGAGGCCCGGAGCGCCGCATCGCCGAACTCGCTGCGGCGCATCGCCGCTCGGCCATGGCGACGCTGCGGATCGCCTTCCTGTCGGCGCTGGTGCTGGAATTGCTGGCGACACTCGGGGTCGCGCTGATCGCGGTGGGGATCGGGCTGCGGCTGGTGTTCGGCGAGATGACGCTGGCGACCGGCCTCACGGTGCTGTTGCTGGCACCCGATGTCTATTGGCCGTTGCGCCGGATCGGCGTGGAATTCCATGCCGCGCAGGACGGCAGGACCGCCGCCGACAGGGCCTTCGCGCTCATCGGCGAGCCGGCCCGAACGACGACGCCACATCGGACGGTGACCGCCCGCGGCGCCGAGATCCGCCTCGACGCGCTCGGCGTGGCCGGGCGCGACGGCGACGCGCCGTGCGGGCTCACCGCGCTCATCGAGCCGGGCTCGGTGACGGTGCTGACCGGGCGCAACGGCGCCGGCAAAAGCACGGCCGTGCAGGCGATCATCGGTATCACCGCGCCGTCGTCGGGCCGGGTCACGGTGGGCGGCATCGACGTGGCCGATCTCGAGCCGGGCGCGTGGTGGCGCCAGCTGTCCTGGCTGCCGCAACGCCCGGCGCTGATCCCGGGCACCGTCCGGGACAACCTCGCGCTCTTCGGCGACCTCAGTGATCTCGAAAGCGCCTGCGCCGCATCCGACTTCGATGCGGTGCTGGCCGATCTGCCCGACGGGCTGGACAGCGCGCTCGGCCGCGGCGGCGTCGGCCTGTCGCTGGGTCAGCGACAGCGACTCGGCCTGGCCCGGGCGCTCGGGTCGTCCGCGGCCGTGCTGTTGCTCGACGAGCCCACCGCGCACCTGGACGCCCGCGCCGAGGAACGGGTGCTGCGGGCCATCGTGGACCGCGCCCGTTCCGGCGCCACCGTGGTGGTCGTCGGGCACCGCGCACCGGTGCTGGCCATCGGTGACCGGGTGGTGGAGGTGGCCGCCGGCAGGGGGGCGCGTTATGCCCCGGTCTGATCCGTTGTTGTCCGCCCTGCCGCTGCTGCGCCCGCGGCTCCCCCGCATGCTGGCGGCGGTCGCGCTGGGCGCGCTGTCGCTGGGCAGTGCGCTGGCGCTGGCCGGCGTGTCGGCCTGGCTCATCACGCGGGCCTGGCAGATGCCGCCCGTGCTGGACCTGTCGATCGCGGCCGTCGCGGTGCGCGCGTTCGCGATTTCGCGTGGCGTGCTGCACTACTGCGAGCGATTGGTGACCCACGACGCCGCCCTGCGCGCGGCCGGTAGCGCCCGCACGGGGATCTATCACCGGCTGGCCCACGGACCGGCGGCGGCCACCGCCCGGCTGCACAGCGGCGAACTGGTCACCCGGGTGGGCTCCGACGTCGAAGAGCTGGCCAACGTGTTGGTGCGCGCCGTGGTGCCGATCGGGGTCGCGGCGGTGCTGGCGCTGGCGGCGACCGCGGTTGTCGCGGTGATCTCGCCGCCCGCCGCGGCGGTGCTGGCGGTCTGCCTGCTCATCGCGGGCGTCGTCGCCCCGCGGCTGGCCGCCAACGCGGCGGCCAGGCAGGAAATCGTTGCCCGGCAGCATCATTCCGAGCGTGACACCTCGGCGATGATCGCTCTGGAACACGCGCCCGAGCTTCGCGTCGCGGGGCTGCTGCCCCGCGTGATCGCCGAATCTCAACGCGGCCAACGGGCCTGGGGTGCGGCCCTCGACGCGGCCGCGAGGCCGGCCGCCGTCGCCGAAGCCGTGCCGACGGCCGCGATCGGGGCCAGCGTGCTGGGCGCGGTGCTGGCCGGGATCGCTTTGGCACCCTCGGTCGCGCCCACCACGCTGGCCGTCCTGATGTTGTTGCCGCTGTCCGCGTTCGAGGCGATGACCCCCTTGCCGGCCACCGCGGTCCAGCTGACGCGCTCGCGCATCGCCGCGCGCCGGCTGCTCGACCTGACCGCGACCGACCCCCCGGAACCCGGAAAGCCCACCGCGGCCCCGCCCGGGCCCGCCGCCGTGCTGTCCGCCGACATCCGGTCCGGCCACGCCGCGGCCCGGTCGAACCGCGCCACGGTGGACCTGCCGCCGGGTTCGCGGCTGGCCGTCACCGGCCCCAGCGGATCCGGCAAGACCACGCTGTTGATGACCCTCGCCGGCCTGCTGCCCCCGGCGCAGGGGCGGGTGACGCTCGACGGCACCGACCTGACCGAGTTCGACGAGGACGACTTGCGCCGCGCCGTCAGCTTTTTCGCCGAGGACGCGCACCTGTTCGCCACCACCGTCCGGGACAACCTGCTGGTCGCCCGCGGCGACTGCCGCGACGACGAGTTGGCGGCCGCGCTGGACGCCGTCGGGCTGGGCGGCTGGCTCGCCGGCTTGCCCGACGGCCTGTCGACGGTGTTGACCGGTGGCGCACAAGGGCTTTCGGGCGGTCAGCGCCGGCGCCTGCTGCTGGCGCGGGCCGTGCTCTCACCCGCCCGAATCGTGTTGCTCGACGAGCCGACCGAGCATCTGGACGCCGCCGACGCGGAACCGATCCTGCGCGAGCTGCTGGGGCCGGCGGCCGCCTTGCTGCCCGCCGATCGGACCGTGGTGGTGGCGACTCATCACTTGCCCGACGACATCGGCTGTCGCCGGCTGCACATCGATGCGCTCAGAGATGCCGCCGGCGCGGCATGAACTCCAGCGACAGCAGCACTATCAACAGCTGGACGATCTGAGTCATCGAGACCAGCGCGTAGCGCCGGGCATCCAGCGCGTGGAACTTGCGCACGTACCGGTACAGCGACTCGAGCGCGATCAACGGGTCGAGGACATGGATCAACCGATAAAAGACCCGCTGCAGGCGGCTGCGGTTCTTTTCGTCGAAGATCTCCGGGAAGGCCGCGAACGCGAGCGAAAGCCGTTGTGCCCCACTCTCTTTGCTGGCCATGATCATGTCGATGCTGAGCCGTTCGTCGATGCCGTTGGGCGCCCCGCGCCGGCGCCACGGCACGTCGAGGGTGATGTCGCTGCCGCCGCCGGCCGTCGCGTACCGGTGAAATCCCTGCACCTTGCCCGAGGCGTCCCTGGCGATGATCAGCTGGATGCCCGGGAACCGGCCCTCCAGCACGCCGTCCAGGTTCATGTGGAAGCCGCGGTCGGCGTGGGCCGCCTTGCTCGACGACCGCACCACCTCGGTCAGCTCGGCGAGCCGCCTGTCGTCGAGTTCCTGTTCGGCGACGATCTCGGTGGTGACGCCGCAATTGTGGGAACGCTTGACGGCCTGACGCAGGTTGCGGAACTTGCGGCCCACCATGTCGAACCGGGTGACGTCGACGACCACGTCGCGCCCGATCGGCACGGCGCGCAGCGACTGTCCGATCACCGCGGTGTCGTTCCACAAGGCGAGCCGCCGCTCGCCGCAGCCGACCACCGCGATGCGCCAGCCGTGGGTGTGGCACATGGCGGCGAAGTCGGCGACCAGCTCGGGGAATCGGGTCTCATCGCCGATCGGGTCACCGCTCACCACCGCGATGCCCAGGCGCGTCCGGTAGGCCAGCGCCGCGTTGCCGTCCGCGGTGAAGTGGTAGCTCTTGCCGGTCTGCATCGTGAACGGGGCGAGCGGGTCGTCCCTGGTGGCCTGGATCAATTTCCAGACCCGCGGCAGGTCCTCGGGGCGCGGGTGCGACGACGTCGGCCACATCAGCACCATGCCCGAACTGGCGATCACCAGGTCGCCAAGCAGGTCGAAGGACAGCACGTGCAGGCCGAGACCCGCCAGCACGAACAGGGCCGCCGCGACGGCGTGCAACGCCGTCACGGGACGGCCCAGGAAAATGCCGCGGGCGATCCACGCCACCGCGACCAGCACCGTCAGCGACCAGGCCAACCGATCGGTGTAGTGCCACGCCGGCTGGTGGTGGTGGCGGACCAGGATTTCGGCCAGCCAGCAGGTGGCGCTCAACAGGGCCAGCGCGCCGATCAGCCGGGCCGCCCGCGAATCGACGGAGACGACCACGCGTTCGCGCGCGCGGGCCTTCGCTGAGACGTCGACCACCGGCCCGCTCACACTCACCTCCCGATGCGCTGACGCTCCAGCTGGGCGGCTGGTTGCCGCCGCTGCACCGAATACCCGGCTGCTACGAACTTACGCCCGATCCCGGCCCTGCCGGGCCCGATTCACGCCGATGTCCTGCGGGTATTCCGCCCTGTCTATCGGCCCGACGGCGGAAAGTATTTCAGCACCCCTTCTTGCACCACCGTCGCCAGCAGCTGTCCGGAACGATCGAAGAAGTGACCGGTGCCCAGCCCGCGCGAGTCCGCGGCCACCGGCGACGACGTCGAATACAGCACCCAGTCGCCGAAGTTGACCGGCCGGTGAAACCAGACGGAATGGTTGGCGGATGCGGCGAAGATGCGGTCGAACCCCCAGGACAGCCCGTGGGTGGTGATCACGGAGTCCAGCACCGTGGTGTCCGAGGAGTACACCATGGTGGCGGTGTGCAGGACCGGGTCGCCGGGCAGCGGGCCGCCGGCCTTCATCCACACGCGGTTGTGCGGGAGCCGATCGCCCTTCTCGCGCATCACCCAGGCCGGGTCGTTGGTGTAGCGCCATTCGATCGGCTGCAGCGCGTTGACGAAGTGCGGGACGGTCTCCTCGTAACCGCGCAGCAGCTCGCCGATCGGCGGCTGCGTTTCGGGCTCCCCCACCTGCGGCGGGTCGACGCCGTGTTCGAGGCCGCGGCCGCCCGCCATGTAGGAGATCATCGCCGACGACAGCAGCATGCCGTCCTGCACGGCGTCGACGCGCCGATTGGCGAAGCGCCGCTCGTCGCGCAGGCGGGTGACGTGGAATTCGAGGTCCTTGCCGGTGTCGCCGCCGTTGATGAAGTGCACGGACAGCGCGCTGGGCGGCAGGTCCTCCCGAACCAGCGTGCGGCTGCTCGCCACGAACGATTGGGCCATCAGCTGACCACCGAATGTCCGCATCGGGTTCTTGCTGGGATGAGACCCGACGAACCGGTCGTCGGCGACCCGGTTGAGGTCGAGAATGGCCAGCAATTCCTCGAAATCAGAATTGGTGCTGATCGCGGCCTCTCCTTCGGGTCGGGCTAGCTTCATTGCCCGACTCCTCCTCGGTCCGCTACACGGACCGCATCGTCGTCGGGCTAGACGTCGTCTTCCCCGATCCGGTGCACGTGGATGAGGTTGGTCGACCCTACTGTGCCAGGTGGCGCGCCGGCCACGATCACCACCAGGTCACCGCGCTTGTAGCGACCGAGTTCCAGCAACGACTTGTCGACCTGGCGAATCATGCCGTCGGTGGAGGTCATCATCGGGACGATGAACGTCTCGGTGCCCCAGGTCATGGCGAGTTGGCTGCGCACCTCGGGCCAGGCGGTGAAGGCCAGCAGCGGCAACGGGGTGTGCAGGCGCGCCAGCCGCTTGACGGTGTCCCCGGATTGGGTGAAGGCGACCAGCGCCTTGGCGTCGAGGCGCTCGCCGATGTCGCGGGCGGCGTAGGAGATCACCCCGCGCTTGGTGCGCGGCACGTGCGTCAGCGGCGGGGCGGCGGTGGAGTTGTCCTCGACGGCGCAGATGATGCGCGACATGGTGCGGACGGCCGCCAGCGGGTACTTGCCCACTGACGTCTCCCCGGACAGCATCACCGCGTCCGCGCCGTCGAGCACGGCGTTGGCGACGTCGGAGGCCTCGGCGCGCGTCGGCCGGGAATTCTCGATCATCGACTCGAGCATCTGGGTCGCCACGATGACGGGTTTGGCGTTCTCCCGGGCCATCTGGATGGCCCGCTTCTGCACCAGCGGCACCTCCTCGAGCGGCAGCTCGACGCCCAGGTCGCCGCGCGCCACCATGATGGCGTCGAACGCGAGCACGATCGCTTCCAGATTGTCGACGGCCTCCGGCTTCTCCAGCTTGGCGATCACCGGCACCCGCCGGCCGACCCGGTCCATCACCTCATGGACCAGCTCGACGTCCGACGGCGAGCGCACGAAGGACAGCGCGACCAGGTCGACCCCGAGGTCGAGCGCGAACGTGAGATCCTCGATGTCCTTCTCCGACAAGGCCGGTGCGGACACGTTCATGCCGGGCAGCGACATGCCCTTGTTGTTGCTGACCGGGCCGCCCTCGACGACGGTGCAGAAAACGTCGTCGCCGTCGATGGCATCGACGACCAGACCGACGTTGCCGTCATCGACCAGCACCCGGTCACCGACGACCGCATCCTCGGCCAGCCTCTTGTAGGTGGTCGACACCCGGTCGTGCGTGCCCTCGCAATCCGCGACGGTGATGCACACGGTTTCGCCGTCGGCCCAGTACGTGGAACCGGTGGCGAATCGCCCCAGCCGGATCTTGGGTCCCTGCAGATCGGCGAGCACACCGACCGCGCGCCCGGTGGTGTCGGACGCGGCCCGCACCCGCTCGTAGGCGGCCTTGTGGTCGGAGTAGTCGCCATGACTGAAGTTCAACCGGGCGACGTCCATTCCCGCCTCGACCAGCGCCAGAATCAGCTCGTCCGAATTCGTCGCAGGGCCAAGGGTGCAGACGATCTTCCCGCGTCTACTCACGCCGAACCAGCATAGTCGGGTGGGCCCCCCGCGGTCCGACGGAACGGGGTGTTGCCAGGTGAGCGATCGGCCACGCTAAACCGCGGGAAACAGCGGAAAGCCGGGCAGGTTACGCAGCACCGTCCACGCGATGACGGCGACCGCCATCGCCAGCCAGGCCGGCGTTGACAGCGCCGGTTGGCCGCGGCGCCGGCGCACCAGCAGCCATCCGGCCAGCATCGGAATGCCGACCAGCAGGAAGATGTTGTCGTTGACGGCGGCGATCAGGTCGCCGTGCAGCAGGTCGTGCGTCATGCGCAGGCCACCGCAGAACGGGCAATTCCAGCCGGTGAGCCATTTGAAGGGGCACTGCGGATACACCGAATTCGTGTTGTGCGGGTCCACCAGGGCGACGTAGCCGAGCGCGCCGCCCAGCACCACGGCGGTACCCGCGGCGATGTATCGGCGCTGACGCCGCTGTTCCACCGGTTGTCCGGCGGAATCGGTTTGCGTCACGCTCTCAGCATGCCAGACCGCGCCGGCCACCAGCGGTGCTACGGCCGGTTCCTGCGCAGCCGCCAGCGGCTGCGGGTTGCCTTATACGGCTCGGCGGTCGCGGCGGGTTCGGCGGAGTCATGCGCCGACTTCGGCTCGGGCTCGTCGGCTTCGGGCTCTGCGGCTTCTTCGGTTTCGGCTTCGGGTTCGTCGGGTTCTTCGGCTTCGTCGGGCTCTTCGGCTTCTTCGGGCCCTTCGGGTTCGGCCTCGTCCGCCTCTTCCGCTTCTGCCTCGGGCTCTTCCGCCGCAGTCTCTTTAGCTTCGGGCTCTTCGGCTTCGGGCTCTTCGGCCTCGTCCTCGTCGGCGTCTTCGGGTTCTTCGGCGACTTCGGGCTCTTCGGGCTCTTCGGCCTCGTGCTCGTCGGCGTCTTCGGGTTCTTCGGCGACTTCGGCCTCGTCCGCCTTGCCGTCATCGTCGTCGGCGGCCGTCGCAACCGTCGCGGTCGCCGTGCCGGCCGCGGCAACGGTCGCGAGCTCACGCGCCGGTTCCTTCGCGGCCTCCTCGTTACCACGCAGGCTCTCGGGGTCCTCTCGGCCCTTGGGCGCGACCATGATGTACACCACGGCGCCGATGAACACGAAAGTCGATGTGAACGAATTGATCCGGATGCCCGCGATGTGCGTGGCGGTGTCATCGCGCAGCAATTCGACGCCGAACCGCCCGATGCAGTAGCTGGCCACGTACAGCGCGAACAGCCGCCCGTGGCCGAGCGTGAATCGCCGGTCCGCGTAGATCAGAATGGCGAAAACCAGGACGTTCCAAATCAATTCGTACAGGAACGTCGGCTGCACGACGAGCGCCACCTGCCCGGTCGAGACGCCGTCCAACGAGTGCGGGTCGACGTATCCCGAGGGGTCTCGGCGATAGAAGATCTCCAGCCCCCACGGCAGCGTGGTTTCGCGGCCGTAGAGCTCCTGGTTGAAGTAGTTGCCCAGCCGGCCGATGGCCTGCGCCAGGACGAGGCCGGGGGCCACCGCGTCGGTGAAGGCGGGCAGCGGGATGCCGCGCCGCCGGCAGGCGATCCACGCGCCCACGCAACCGAGCGCCACCGCGCCCCAGATGCCCAGCCCGCCGTCCCAAATGCGCACGGCCGCACCGATGCCGGCGCCGCCCGGGCCCCAGTACGTTCGCCAGTCGGTGGCCAGGTGATACAGCCGGCCGCCCACCAACCCGAACGGCACGACCCACAACGCGATGTCATAGATGACGCCGCGCTGGCCGCCGCGGGCCTCCCACCGGCGGTCGCCGATCAGCAGCGCCACCACGATGCCGATGATGATGAACAACGCGTAGGCGCGGATGGGCAGCGGCCCGAGGTGCCACACCCCCTGGGGCGGGCTGGGGAAGTACGTCGGCGGCATCGTCATCAGGTCGCCGCCCGCTGCCGGACGCCGGCGGCCAGTTCCTCGGTCAGCGCGCGCAACGCGGGCAACCCGCCGTCTCCGAGCGCCGACACCAGCGCCGAACCAACGATGACCCCGTCGGCGTAGCTGCCGATCTGGGCGGCCTGCTCCCGCGACCGCACCCCCAGGCCGACGCCGACCGGTATGTCCGACACCGCCTTGACCCGCTGCACCAATTCCGGCGCAGCATGCGACACGGCGTCGCGCGCTCCGGTTACCCCCATCGTGGAAGCAGCGTAGACGAATCCGCGCGACGCCTCGACCGTCATCGCCAGGCGCTGCGGCGTCGACGACGGCGCCACCAGAAAAATGCGATCCAACCGATGCTCCTCAGCCGCCGCCAGCCACCGTCCGGCTTCGTCGGGGATGAGGTCCGGGGTGATCAGGCCCTGTCCGCCGGCCGACGCGAGATCCCGCGCGAACGCGTCGACCCCGTAACGCAACACGGGATTCCAGTAGGTCATCACCACGGCGCGCCCGCCGGCCGCGCTGCAAGGGGGGGTGCGGGTGCGGGACACGCTCGCCGCGGTCGAGGCGATCAG
>NZ_LZIZ01000144.1:0-11263 GCF_001666915.1 Mycobacterium sp. E3339
CCCCCCCCCCCCCCCCCCCCCCCCCCCCCCCGCGTGTTTTTCACCCACAACACGGCATACCAGCTGCGCGCTAGGCTCGTGGGCTCGGAGTTGTGTATAAGAGACTGGGGCGGCCGCTGCCGCACCGGCGGCCGCACCGGCCGCTGCCGCACCGGCGCCCGACGCCGCACCCGCCCCGGCGGCGGCTCCGGGTTTCGGCCCTGACGCCCCACCCACGCAGGACTTCATGTACCCCTCGATCGGCACCAACTGCCTGGCGGACGGCACCAGCGCCATCGCCACCGCGTTGTCGGTGGCGGGGCCGGCGAAGATCCCGACCCCCGGGCCGGGCCCCGGCCAGACCGCCTACGTGTTCACCGCCGTCGGCACCCCCGGCCCCGCCGAGGTGCAGAAGCTGCCGCTGAACGTCACGTGGGTGAACCTGACCACGGGCAAGTCGGGCACGGTGGCGCTCAAGCCGCGCACCGACATCAACGCCGACGGGCCGACGACGCTGACCGCGATCGCCGACACCGGGTCGGGCAGCATCATGTCGACCATTTTCGGGCAGGTCACCACCAAGGAAAAGCAGTGTCAGTTCATGCCCACGATCGGCTCCACGGTGGTGCCGTAGGGCCAGACCCAGGGCGCGCGTGTCCCTTCGGGGGGTACGCGCGCTCGCTTTTCCCGGGCGGCTAGTAGGCCATGAACAGGATTGCGTCGCGGTCGTACTCGAGACCCGGATGATCGCTGGCCAGGTGCGCCTGGGTCAGCTCGACCAACTCGTCCTCATCCTTGCCGACGATGGCTTCCCCGCACGGACACGTCAGGTGTGTCTTCACGTTGCCGCCCTTCCCTTCTCACCCTTGGCTGCTGCCTTCATCTGCTTCTTGTAGGAACGCACTTCGGCCATCGATTGCGCGTCGACGATGTCGGCGACGGAGATGTGCGTGCCGGCCTTGCCGAACTGCCCGGCCGCCGCACGCCAGCCCTTGACGTTGACGCCGTACTGCTTGCCCAGCAACGCCAGGAAGATCTGCGCCTTGACCTCGCCGAAACCGGGCAGCCCTTTGATTCGCCGCAGCAGCTCCGCGCCGTCGGGGTCGCCGTGCTTCCACAAGCCGGCGGCATCGCCGTCGTAGGAGTCCACGATGATCTGGGCCAGGGCCTGGATGCGTTTGGCCATGGATCCCGGAAAGCGGTGTATCGCAGGCCTTTCCGAGCACAGCGCGGCGAATTTGTCGGGGTCGCATTCGGCTATCTCATGAGCACCGAAGGCGCCCATCCGGTCGGCGATCTTCTTCGGACCCGCGAAGGCCGTCTCGAAGGGCACCTGCTGATCCAGAACCATCCCGATGAGCAGGGCCAGCGGATTCTCGTCCAGCAGCTCGTCGGCCTCGGGATCTTGAGCGAGCCACAGTTTCACCGTCAACGATCAACCCTTCCGTGCAGCACCTTTGGAACAGACTACTGCGCGCCAATCAGATGACCACCGGGGTTATCGTGACCTGGTGGTGGACGAGGCCCGATTGGCGCTGATGCTGGCCCGCGACGAACTGCACGCGCTCGTCACCGCTTACTGCCGGGCCGTGGACCGTGCCGACTATGAGGCTTTACGGGCCCTGTATCACCCCGACGCGACCGACGCGCACGGCTCGTTCTCGACGGGCGGCGTCGAAGAGTTCATCGCCCAGCTGCGGGCCGCCGAACCGTATGTGCGTGTCTCCCAACACAACATCACCACGACGAACTTCGCGATCGACGGCGAGGAGGCCCGCGGCGAGATCTACTGCCTGGTGTTCCACACCTTCGCCGGGCCGGACCACGACCTGGACGTCCTCATCGGCGGCCGCTACCTGGACGAGTACACCAAACACGACGGCCGCTGGAAGTTCCGTCGCCGCACCATCGTGGCGGACTGGGCATACCAGAACGACCCGTCCCAAGTGAACTTCGGACACCCCAGCACCCGGGGAAGCGTGCGCGGCAGACCCGGCCAAGACGACCCTTCGATCGGCCTATTCACCCCGCCGAAAGGCTGAAGCCGTTGCCGCGCAACGCATGACGCGCGTCGATCACCCGCTCTTGCGGCGGAATTCGCGGCGGTTCTCCACCGGGCCGTGCGCCCGCGACTGCTTGTCGCCACTGTTCTTGTGGTCGGACCCGCCCGACGACTTGGCCATCTTGCGGTCGAGGGCCTCACGGAACTTGCGCTTGGTGTCGTCGTCCGATGCCGGCGCGTCGGGCGACTTCGATTCAGCCATACCGGAAGCCTAGCCCGCGACCGTCGAAAAGGGGCGGCTACCGCACGCCGGGCGGCATGCCGTACACGTGCGCGATCGGCAGGGTCAGCAACACCCGCCGATCGGTGACCATCGCCTGGCGGTATTCGTCCCAGTCGGGGTGTTCGCCGGCGATGTTGCGGTACAACGCAATCAGCGCCTCGACCGTGTCGTCGCCGGGGGCGGCAGCCGGCGGCGTCAGTATCGCCGTGCCCTCGGCCACCGCATACGACCACCCGTCGTCGGCGTCCACCAGGATCGACGCCCGCGGATCGCGGCGCAGGTTGCGGGTCTTGGCCCGCGGCTCGGTGATGGACACCCGCACCGCCAGGTCACGCGGGTCGAAGTGGTAGCTGACATTCGACAATTGGGGCCGCCCGTCGCGTTTGATGGTGGCCAGCACCCCGAGGGAGTTGCCACTGATCACGGCCAACAGCTTGTCGTCGAAGACTTGGCGTCCCATGGGGAGAGCCTACGTCGTGGTGAAATCGGGGCATGACCAAATATGCGGCGTTCCTGCGCGGCGTCAACGTCGGCGGGGTCAACCTCAAGATGGCCGAGGTCGCGAGCGCGTTGACCGACGCCGGGTTCGCCGATGTGCGCACCATCCTGGCCACCGGAAACGTCCTGCTGGAGTCGTCCGCGCGGGCGCCGTCGGTGCGCAAGAAGGCCGAGGCCGCGCTGCGCGAAAGGTTCGGCTACGACGCGTGGGTGCTGGTCTACGACCTCGAAGCGGTGCGGGCCGTCGTCGACGCCTACCCGTTCGAGCCCGAGGTCGACGGCTATCAGTCCTACGTCACCTTCGTCGCCGAACCGGCGGTGCTCGACGAGCTCGCCGGGCTGGGCGCCGCCGACGACGAGAAGATCGCCCGAGGCGACGGCGTCGTCTATTGGCAGGTCCGTAAGGGCGCCACCCTGGACAGCACTATCGGCAAGACCATGGGCAAGCCGCGCTACAAGTCCTCGACGACGACGCGCAACCTGCGCACCCTGGCGAAGGTATTGCGTTGAGTATCAGCCGGTTTCGGCTCAGTCTTCCGGCACATTGGTGAGGTAGCGCATCGCGTCGGACTTGGTCAGCCCCAGCGCCCGGGCCACCTCGACGTACTCCTTGGCGGCCGCGGCCATCGCCGCGTCCGTCGGGTCGAAGCGCGAAATGAAGGTGCCGAAGCGCCCCCGCGTTTCGACGATCGCCGCCGACTCCAGTTCCCGGTAGGCCCGGGCGACGGTGTTCGCGGCGACCCCCAGCTGGCCGGCCAGGTCGCGCACGGTCGGAAGCCGGGTCCCGGGCGGCAGCGCGCCGGCGCGGACGCCGTCGATGACTTGGGTCCTGAGCTGGTCGAACAGCGGCTTGCCCGCCTTCACGTCGACCTTCAGCAAATCCCGCAGCTCCACGTCTTCAGTATGTCCCACGCACGGCTATCTTTGTGGGATGCGAGTAGCGGTGCTGAGCGGCGCGGGGATCTCCGCGGAGAGCGGGGTGCCGACGTTCCGCGACGACAAGAACGGGCTGTGGGCCCGCTTCGACCCCTACGAGCTGTCCAGCACGCAAGGTTGGCGCGCCAATCCCGAACGGGTCTGGGGCTGGTATTTGTGGCGTCACTACCTGGTGGCCGACGTTGCGCCAAACACGGGGCACCGCGCCATCGCCGCCTGGCAGGACGGCGCCGAGGTCAGCGTCATCACCCAGAACGTCGACGACCTGCACGAGCGCGCCGGGAGCATGCCGGTTCACCACCTGCACGGCAGCCTGTTCGAATTCCGTTGCGACCGTTGCAATATGCCTTACACCGGCGCCCTACCCAAGATGCCCGAGCCGACGCTGGAAGTGGAGCCGCCGGTCTGCCACTGCGGCGGCCTGATCCGGCCGGACATCGTGTGGTTCGGTGAGCCGCTGCCCGAGGGGCCATGGCAGCGCGCCGTCGAGGCGACCGAGGCCGCCGACGTGATGGTGGTCGTCGGAACCTCGGCCATCGTCTACCCGGCGGCCGGGCTGGCCGAGCTGGCCCTGGCCCGCGGCACGGCCGTCATCGAGGTCAACCCCGAGGTCACGCCGCTGTCCAGAAACGCGACGATCAGCATCCGCGAGACCGCCGGCCAGGCGCTGCCCGGATTGCTGCAGCGGCTGCCCGCCCTGCTGGGATAGTCCGGAGCGAACTACGGCTTGCGGGCGCGGCCCAGCAGGAGTTCCGACACCGGCAACGGCGCCCACGGCGGCAACGTGAGCTCGCGCCGGGAAACGTTGACCTCGAAGCCGGCCTCGACGATCGCGCGCTCGGTGTCGCGGTGGGTGTGGCAGTTGCCGAACAACCTGGGCCACAACGTCGCGTCCGCGAACCGCTGCAGGCGGCCGCGGGCGCCGGCGCTCGCCACGTGCTCGAGGTAGCGCAGCTCCCCGCCCGGCCGCAGCAACGCGTACAGGCGGCGCAGCACGTCGTCCGGGTCGCGCACGGAGCACAACACCAGTGAGCACACCACCGCGTCGAACGGCTCGTCGCCGCTGACCCCTTCGGCCGTCTGGTCCGTCACCACGACGCGCACGGGCACCACGTCGGCCGCGGCCCGGGCCTGGGCCACCAACCGCGGCTCGGGCTCCACCGCGACCACCTCGCGTACCGACTCCGGGTAGTGGGGAAAGTTCGTCCCGATCCCCGCGCCGACTTCCAGCACCCGTCCCGACAGCCCAGCCAGATTCTCCCGCCGCAGGGCCCGGATCGCGTCGGTTTCGTGGGTGGCGACGACGGGCCAGATGCGCGCGAAGAACGGGTTGTCCACCGCCGTTGTCATAGAAGCCAACCTTCCGACTCGTGGCCAAATCCGACTCTGGCCAAAGGATAGGTGCGACGGACCGACCGCCGCCTCAACCGACGTTGGGCACGGGTTCGGCGACCGGGCCCGCGTCGAGCTGGGCCGGCTCGACGTGGTCGGCGCCCGCCCCCGACTCGCTGATGCCGAACCGATCGTGCAGCCACGCCAGTGGCTTGGGCGCCCACCAGTTCCACCGGCCCATCACGTGCATGAACGCCGGCACGACGACCATCCGCACCAGCGTGGCGTCGGCGAAGACGGCGAGCACCAGGCCGAGGCCGAACATCCGCATGAACGACACGTGGGCGGCGATCAGCGCGGCGAAGGACATCGACATCACCAACGCGGCCGCCGTGATCACCCGCCCGGTGCGGGCGACGCCGAGCGCGACGCTCTCGTCGTTGGCGGCGTGCGCCTCCTTCGCGCTCGGCCGTGCCGGCCGGGCGGCCCCGGACGCGAGCCAGTACTCGCGGATCCGCGAGAGCAGGAACACCTCGTAGTCCATCGACAGCCCGAACGCGATGCAGAACAGCAGCACCGGCATGTTGTTGACCAGCGTCCCGCTCGGTGTGGTTCCGAGCGCGCCGAGGTGCCCGTCCTGGAAGATCCACACCAGCGCGCCGAACGCGGCGGTCAGCGACAGGAAGTTACAGGCGAGCGCCTTGGCCGGCAGCAGCACGCTGCCGGTGAGCAGGAACAGCAACACGAAGGTGACCGCGGCCATCAGCCCGAGGACCAGCGGCAGGATGTCGGTGACGGCGTCGACGCTGTCGCGGTTGACCTGGGCGACCCCGCCCATCATCATGGATCGGCCCGCCGGCCCGGGCACCTCGTGCAGCCGCTTGAGTTGCGCCTCGTTCGCCGGGGAGAAGAGCGGGGCGGTGCTGCTGACGGTAAGGAAGGCGCTGCCGTCGGCCAGCCCGGTGGCCCCGGCCGGGGGTGCCGTCCGGTTGCCGGCGACGAACGTCCCGCCGGGGGCCGACACCGCCGACACGTCGGGCACCCGCGACAAGGCGGCGGCGTAGGAGTCGAGGTCGGCCGGGTCCAGGCCGCGCGCGTCGGGGACGACGATCGGCACGGCCGTCGCGGAGTCGTGCGCGAAGTCGTTGCGCAGTCGGTCGCCGACTTGATGGGACGACGCCGAACGTGGCAGCACCCGGTCGTCCGGGAAGCCCCACTTCACCCCCATGAACGGCGACCCGAGCAGCAGCAGCAGCGCGACGACGGTGAGGCCGATCGGGGCCCAGCGGCGCATCACCAACTTGGTCGACCGGTACCAGAACAGCTGCTCGACCGGCTTGTGCACCGGCTCCGGACGCCGGAACACCCGGCGCATCAGCCGGCGCACGTCCAGCGCGTCCAACCGCGGGCCCAGCAGCACGATGGCGGCCGGGGTTATCACGATCGAGGCCGTCGCGACGAAGGCCACGGTCGCCACCCCGGCGTAGGCGAACGACTTGAGGAAGTACATCGGGAACGCCACGGTCGCCGACATGGACAGCGCCACGGTGACCGCGGAGAACAACACCGTGCGCCCGGAGGTGGCCATGGTCCGGATCAGCGCCTCGTCCCGGTCGCTGCCCTCGGCCAGCTCGTCGCGGTAGCGGCTGACGATCAACAGGGTGTAGTCGATGGCAAGCGCCAGGCCCAACGCGGTGCTCAGGTTGAGCGCGAAGATCGACACCTCGGTGGTGAACGTGATCAGCCGCAGCACGGTCATCGAGCCGACGACCGCCAGGGCGCCCAGCGCCATCGGCAGCGCCGCCGCCAGCAGCCCGCCGAAGACCCAGATCAGGATCAGGAAGCTCAGCGGAAGCGCGATCATCTCCATCACCAGCAGGTCGGCCTGGTTCTGCGTGTTGATCTGGGCGTACTGCATCGCGGCGCCGCCGGCGCGCACGGTGACGCCGTCCCGGTCGTGGATGTATTGGTCCGCCAGCGTCTGGGCGTTGCTCTGGGCGTAGTTTTCGCCGCCCTTGAGGTTGACGATCAGCAGGCCCGACTTGCCGTCGCGGCTGACCAGGTCGGCCGCCGCTTGCGGCGGGACCGTCCACGGCGACGTCACGTTGTATACCAGCGGCGACGCCTGCAACTGGTGCACCAGGTCGGTGCCGACGTCGCGGGCCTGTGCGCTGTCGGTGCCCCCGGGGGCCGTCACCAGGATCAGCAGCTGCTGACCGCTCTGGCCGAACTTGTCGCTCAGCACACCGATCGCGCGGGCGGACTCCGAATCGGGGTCCTGGAACCCGCCGGGGGACAAGCTCTTGGCGACGGGGATGCCGAACACGGCGGCGGCGATGAAGACGAGGACACCCAAGGCGATGATGCGGCGCGGCGCCGCGATGGCCATTCGGG
The DNA here is from genome assembly GCF_001666915.1 of Mycobacterium sp. E3339. NCBI lineage: Bacteria > Bacillati > Actinomycetota > Actinomycetes > Mycobacteriales > Mycobacteriaceae > Mycobacterium > Mycobacterium sp. E3339. Next base: position 7,425 of record NZ_LZIZ01000144.1, read on the forward strand.
CGATCCCCTGCAGCATTTTCAGCCCTTCCGCCGCCGGTGCCGATCGCACCTGGCGCTGGCGTACCTGCGACAACGTAACAAACGCTAGTTTTCACGAGTCAAACAGCGTCGTTCTTAAACACGGAAGGCGGCGGCCGCGGGGTTCAATCGCGACGTTCTAAACCGCTGCGACGCTAAGAGTCCGGCCAGAAAATTGTGCGGCAACTAAGCAGGTCAAGGGGCTAAATGCCGCGCTCGACGGTGTACAACCTACCCGCCGGTAAATTGCCACCATTTTCCGAATCGTGACTCAAAGATTCCTTAATGGTGGCCCATACGCTCAGTGTCATGTGGATCGACGACACAAGTGCCGACGTCATCAAGGTTGACTTCGAAGCCCTCTACCACGGCGACGTGCTGGTGGAAGGCGAGACCTCCGAGCAGTTCGACGAACTGCAAGCGGCGAGCTGAGGTACGACCATGAGCATGCTCGCACGCCTGCTGATGGCCGAACCCGCCGTCAGTCGATGGTTCCGTAAATAAGTTTTCTCTCTGCTACGAAAGCCCCCCGCTAGTCGCGGGGGGCTTTCGTGTCTGCGGGTCTCAGCGCGGCGCCATGCGGATCGCGCCGTCGAGGCGGATCACTTCGCCGTTGAGCATCGGGTTTTCGATGATGTGCACGGCGAGCGCGCCGTACTCGTCGGGATCACCCAGCCGGGCCGGGTGCGGCACCTGCTTGCCGAGCGAGGCCTGCGCCTCCTCGGGCAGCGATCCCAGCAGCGGGGTCTTGAACAAGCCGGGCGCGATCGTCACCACGCGGATCAGCTCCCGCGACAGGTCGCGCGCGATGGGAAGCGTCATGCCGACGACGCCGCCCTTGGACGCCGAGTAGGCGGCCTGGCCGATCTGGCCCTCGAACGCGGCGACCGAGGCGGTGTTGATGATGACGCCGCGCTCCTCGCCGATCGGTTCGGTCTTCGCGATGCGCTCGGCCGCCAGCCGCAGCACGTTGAACGTGCCGATCAGGTTGACCTCGATCACCTTCTTGAACCCGTTCAGCGGGAACGGCCCGTCCTTGGACAGCGTCTTGATGGCGTTGCCGATGCCCGCGCAGTTGACGTTGATGCGCAGCGGGCCCAGCGACTCGGCGGTGTCCAGCGCCTTGCCGACGGCGGCCTCGTCGGTCACGTCGGCCTCGACGAACCGGGCGCGCTCGCCGAGCTCTTGGACCGCCTCCTCGCCCCGCAGGTCGATGACCACGACCTGCGCGCCTGCGTCCAGCAGCCGCTTGGTGGTGGCCAGGCCCAGGCCCGAGGCGCCCCCGGTGACGACGGCGACGGCGTCCTTGATTTCCATGCGAGTCCTTTCTCGGGATTCCAGCCAACCAGTTGGTTGGCGACTATACCCAGTCGTTCAGCACGGCCTCGGCGTCGGGCAGCGGCGCCGCCGGCGGGCGCGGCACGTCGGGCGTGGTGCGGGAGAACCGTGGGGCGGGCAGCGGCTGCAGGCCGCCGTCGGCGTCGTAGAACGTCTTGCGCTCGGTGATGTGCGGCTCGGTGTGCACCTCGCCGAACGCCAGCACCGGGGTCACGCAGGCGTCGGAATCCGCGAACACCTTGGCCCAGTGGTCGCGGTCGTGCGCGGCGAAGGCCGCCGTCAGCGCCCCGCGCAACTCGGGCCAGCGGGTGACGTCGTTCTGCGGCGGCAGGTTCGCCGCCTCCAAGCCCAGGCCGGCCAGCATGGCCGCGTAGAACTGCGGCTCGATGGCGCCGACGGCAACGTAACGCCCGTCGGCGCACTCGTAGGTGTCGTAATAGGGGGCGCCGCCGTCGAGCATGTTGGTGCCGCGCACGTCGGTCCACATGCCCAGCCCCCGCATGGCCCACATCATCTGGATCAGCACGCTGGAGCCGTCGACCATGGCGGCGTCGATCACCTGACCCTTGCCGGAGTTCTGCCGCTCCCACAGCGCGGACAGGATCCCGACGAGCAGGAACATCGAGCCGCCGCCGAAGTCACCGACGAGGTTCAGCGGCGGAACCGGGCGCTCGTTCGCCCGGCCGATGGCGTGCAGGATCCCGTTCAGCGAGATGTAGTTGATGTCGTGGCCCGCCTGCTGGCTGCGGGGTCCGGTCTGCCCCCAGCCGGTCATCCGGGCGTAGATCAGCCGCTCGTTGACTTCGGCGCACTGCTCCGGGCCGAGGCCGAGCCGCTCGGTGACGCCGGGCCGGAAGCCCTCGATCAACACGTCGGCTTTGGCGACGAGCCTGAGCACGGTGGCGCGCCCCTCGTCGGACTTGAGGTCGACCGTGACGACGCGCCGGTTGCGCAGCATGGCGTCCTTGGCGGCCCCGCCCGGTCCCGTGGATGGCCGATCGATGCGCACGACGTCGGCTCCCAGGTCCCCCAGGATCATCGCCGCGTGCGGGCCCGGCCCGATGCCGGCCAACTCGACGACCCGAAGTCCCTTCAGCGGTCCAGCCACGATTGCACCGACCTTTCGTCTGCCCTGACGCCCGTTGTAGTTGGCATCTTCGCAGCCGCCCCGGATCGGCCTCACTTAGGGTGAGCCCATGCCGCAATCCGCAATCGACACCCTCGCTCCCGTCGCGGGGCTTTCCGTCACGCTGTCCGACGGCGTGCTGTCGGTGACCATCGACCGGCCCGACAGCCTCAATTCGCTGACCGTGCCGGTGATTACCGGCATCGCCGACGCGATGGAACGCGCCGCCACCGATCCCGAGGTGAAGCTGGTGCGCCTCGGCGGCGCGGGCCGCGGCTTCTGTTCCGGCGCGGGCATCGGCGCCGACGACGTCTCCGGCGCCGGCATCCCGCCGGACGAGATCGTCCTCGAGATCAACCGGCTGATCCGCGCGATCGCGTCGGTGCCGCACCCGGTGGTGGCCGTGGTTCAGGGCCCGGCGGCCGGCGTCGGTGTTTCCCTGGCGCTGGCGTGCGACGTCGTATTGGCCTCGGAGAGCGCGTTTTTCATGCTCGCCTTCACCAAGATCGGCCTGATGCCCGACGGTGGCGCGTCCGCGCTGGTCGCCGCCGCGGTCGGCCGCATCCGGGCGATGCGCATGGCGCTGCTGCCCGAACGCCTGCCGGCCGCCGAGGCGCTGTCCTGGGGGCTGGTGAGCGCGGTCTACCCGGCCGACGAATTCGACGCCGAGGTGGACAAGGTGATCGCGAGGCTGCTCACCGGCCCCGCCGTGGCGTTCGGCAAGACCAAGCTGGCCATCAACGCGGCCACGCTCCCCCAGCTCGATCCGGCCTTGCAGCGCGAATACGAGGGGCAGGCCGTGCTGCTTCGATCGCCCGATTTCATCGAGGGCGCAACCGCTTTCCAGCAGCGGCGCGCGCCGGAGTTCACCGACCGCTGAGGCCGGCACGCTTGAGGGTGGCCCAGGCCGGTAATCCTCCCCGTCGTCGGGTCCGAATAATTGGCAGACGACGAACGGAGAATCCATGGCTGGACAGCTTCGCTGTCTCGTGACCGGGGCGACCGGCTACATCGGCGCCCGGCTCGCGCCGCGACTCCTGGACGAAGGCCACGGGGTCCGCGCCCTGGCCCGCGACCCGGCCAAGTTGGCGGACGTGCCGTGGCGGGACCGGGCCGAGGTCGCGCGCGGCGACCTCGCCGATGTCGATTCGCTGATCGCCGCGTTCGACGGCATCGACGTCGTCTACTACCTCGTCCACTCGATGGGCACCGCCAAGGATTTCGCCGACGAGGAGACGCGCGCCGTCCGCAACGTCGTGACCGCGGCGCGGCGCACCGGGGTGCGGCGCATCGTCTATCTCAGCGGGCTGCATCCCGAGGGCCGGCGGCTCTCGCCCCACCTCGAATCGCGGACGGC
>NZ_LZIZ01000145.1:0-2253 GCF_001666915.1 Mycobacterium sp. E3339
CGGTTTCGGTAAGTACTTCACTGACCACATGGTGTCCATCGACTACGACGACGACCAGGGCTGGCACAACGCGCGCGTCATCCCGTACGGCCCGATCGAGCTCGACCCGTCGGCGATCGTGCTGCACTACGCGCAGGAGATCTTCGAGGGGCTCAAGGCCTACCGCTGGGCCGACGGCTCGGTGGTGTCGTTTCGGGCCGAGGCCAACGCCGCGCGGATGCGGTCGTCGGCGCGGCGGCTCGCCATGCCCGAACTGCCCGACGAGCTGTTCATGGGCTCGCTGTGCCAGCTGATCGCCGTCGACAACGCCTGGGTTCCCGCCGCCGGGGGCGAGGAGGCGCTGTATCTGCGCCCGTTCATCATCGCGACCGAGCCCGGGTTGGGCGTGCGGCCGTCCAAGCGATACCGCTACCTGCTGATCGCCTCGCCCGCCGGGGCGTACTTCAAGGGCGGCATCAACCCCGTCACCGTGTGGGTGTCGACGGACTACGTGCGGGCCAGCCCGGGCGGCACCGGCGCCGCCAAGTTCGGCGGCAACTACGCCGCCTCGCTGCTGGCGCAGGCCGAGGCCGCCGCGCACGAGTGCGACCAGGTGGTCTGGCTGGACGCCGTCGAACGCCGCTTCGTCGAAGAGATGGGCGGGATGAACATCTTCTTCGTGTTCGGCAGCGGCGGGTCGGCGCGCCTTGTCACCCCGGAACTGTCCGGGTCGCTACTGCCGGGCATCACCCGAGATTCGTTGCTGCAGTTGGCGATTGACGCCGGATTCTCCGTCGAGGAGCGCAAGATCGACATCGACGAGTGGCAGAAGAAGGCCGCCGCCGGGGAAATAACCGAGGTGTTCGCCTGCGGCACCGCCGCCGTCATCACCCCGGTCTCGCACGTCAAGTACGGCGACACGGAATTCACCGTCGCCGACGGTAAGCCCGGCGAAGTGACGATGGCGCTGCGGGACACGCTGACCGGCATTCAGCGGGGCACCTTCGCCGACACCCACGGCTGGATGGCCCAACTGGGTTAGGTCGCCCGCCCGGCTAGAAGGGCACCAGCCCGGCGAGCGCCACGGCGCTCACCGTCGCGGTCAGCTCGATGACGGCGCCCAGCACGTCACCGGTGATGCCGCCGAACCGGCGCACGCAGTGCCGCACCAGCACCGCGCCGCAGGCCACACCGGCCAGCACCGCCACCGGCCCCTGCCACCACCGCGGCCCGGCCGCCAGCGCGGCGACGAGCAACACCGCGACCCACGCCGCCACCACGGCCACCGGCTGGCTGCCGGCGACCCGCGCCCCCAGGGAGCTGCCCGCGGCCGCCGGCACCGACCGGCGACCGGCCAGCACCGCGGCCACCCGGCCGGCGAACACCGTCACGGCGATGCCGGCGATACCCGGTTCGCCCGCCGCCCCGAGCGCCGCGAAGGCCAGCCCCTGCAGCGCGATCACCAACACGATCGCCGCGGCGCCGAACGGCCCGGTCGACCCGTCGCGCATCACCGCCAGAGCGCGCTCGGGCGGCCCGTAGCAACCCAGCCCGTCGGCCGTGTCGGCTACGCCGTCGACGTGCAGGCCGCGGGTGGCCAGCAGCAGCGCCGCGACCGCGAGCAGTCCCGACAGCGGGCTGGACGCCCCGAACGCGTGCGCCCCGCCCCACGTCACGGCGGCGGCGAGCACACCAAGGACGGCGCCCACCACCGGCAGCGCCGTCAGGGCGCCGCGGCCCATCGGCCCATGCCGCGAACCCGGCACGGGCAACACCGTGCCGAACGCGAAAGCCGTTGCCAGCGAACGGATCACAGTGGGGGAGCGGCCCGCTCGGACACGCCGGCCTGGCTGAATGTGGCCATCGACGACAGCGTGCCCACCGCGGCGCGCAGCACGGGCAGCGCCGCCGCGGCGCCGCTGCCCTCGCCCAGCCGCATCCGCAGGTCCAGGATGGGCTCCAGGCCGAGCTCGGTCAGCGCCAGGGCGTGGCCGGGCTCGGTGGACCGATGACCGGCCTGCCACCACAGCCGGGCGCCGGGGGCCAGCCGTTCGGCGACCAGCGCGGCGGCGGTCACGGCCATCCCGTCGAGCAGCAGCGGGGTGCGCCGCACCGCGGCCTGCGCGCAGAAGCCCGCCAGCGCGGCCAGGTCGGCGCCGCCGGCGTAGCGCAGCAGCGCCACCGGATCGGGCAGCACGAGGCGCGCCCGGAACAGGGCGTCGCGCACCGCGGCCGTCTTGCGCGACCAGCTGGCGTCGTCGATGCCGGTGCCGA
>NZ_LZIZ01000146.1:0-13597 GCF_001666915.1 Mycobacterium sp. E3339
CGCGGTGGCCAACCGGCTGGCCGGGCTGCGCCCCGACCTCGACGTGCGGCTGGCGTTCCTCGAGCTCAACGAGCCGAACTTCGTCGACGTGCTGGCCGGCCTGCCCGACAGCCGCCGCGCGGTGGTGGCCCCGCTGCTGCTGGCCAGCGCCTACCACGCGCGCCTGGACATCCCGAAGCAGATCGCGGACGCCGGTGCCCACGGCATCCGGCAGGCCGACGTGCTCGGCGAGGACGAGCGGCTGGTCTCGGTGCTGCGCGAACGCCTGGCCGAGATCGGGGTATCCCCGGATGACGACGACCTCGGCGTGATGGTCGTCGCGATCGGCTCGTCCAACACCGCGGCGAACGCCCGCACGTCGACGGTGGCGTCCCGGCTGGCGGTCGGCACCCGCTGGGCCGCGGCGACGACGGCGTTCGCCACCCGGCCCGAGGCGTCGGTGCAAAAAGCCGCCGCCCAGCTGCGCCGCCGCGGGGCGCGGCGGCTCGTCATCGCGCCGTGGTTCCTGGCCCCGGGCCTGCTCACCGACGGCGTCTCAACCTTCGCGCGGGACAACGACATTCCGATGGCCGCGCCGCTGGGCGCGCACCGGCTGGTGGCCGAGACCGTGCTCGATCGCTACGACGAGGCGCTGGAGGCCGACGCCGCGGCCTGACGGCTGACGATGTGGCTCAACAGGTCTCGCACCGCCCCGGCCGGCGGGGTGCGACCGCCCACCCAGATCGCGCGGAACTTGCGCCGCAGGTCCAACTTCGGGATGGTGACGGCGCTGAGGCGCCCGACCGCCAGGTCGTCAGCCACCGCCAGCCGGCTCATCGCGGCGGGCCCGGCGCCCGCGAGCACGGCCGCGCGCATCGCCGCCGCCGACGTCAGCTCCAGCACGGGGGGCGCCTGCTCCATGTCCTCGCCCAGCACGTGACGCAGCGCCTGGGTGAGCGAATCGCGGATGCCCGAATGCGGTTCGCGCGCCACCAGCGGCGTTTCCGCGAGTTCGCGGGCGGTTACCCCCCGCGCCCGCCGCGTCCACTTATGGCCGGGCGGCACCACGATCACCAGTTCGTCCTGCCCCACCACACAGGTGGCCAATCCCTTTGGCGTGCCCGGGTTTTCGACAAAGCCGAGATCGACGCTGCCGTCGCGGACCGCGGCGATGGCGTGCTCGCTGTTGGTGGCGGTCAAGATCACCTGCGGCGCGGTGCTATTGCGCCGCGTCGCCTCGGTCTGCAGGGACAGCAGCCAGTGCGGCATCAGCTGTTCGGAGATGGTCTGACTGGCCGCGACCCTGATCCGCTCGCGCCCCTCCTTGCGCAGCGAGCCCATGCCCGCGTCGATCTCGGTGGCGACCTCGAGCAACCGTCGGGCCCAGTCGGCGACGATCAGGCCCGCCGGGGTCAGCTGCGAGCCGCGCGTGGTCCGCACCGCCAGCGTGACGCCGATCTGGGCCTCCATCGATGCGAGGCGCCGCGAGATGGCCTGCTGGGTCAGCCCGAGTTCGCGCGCGGCGCGCCCCAGGCTGCCGGTCTCGGCGATCGCCAGGAACACCTCGAACGAGGCAAGCTCGGGCATCCGCGGGCTGAGCGCCATAATCACTCACAATCATTTCGTGTGACACAACGATAGCTTGTGACTCCACAACGCCGCTGCCTCTACTCGCCCGTGGCCCCGACAAGAACCATGGAGGCATGGCCTATGTGATCGCCGAACCCTGCGTCGACATCAAGGACAAGGCGTGCATCGAGGAATGTCCCGTCGACTGCATCTACGAGGGGGCGCGGATGCTCTACATCCACCCCGACGAATGCGTCGACTGCGGGGCCTGTGAGCCGGTGTGCCCGGTCGAGTCCATCTACTACGAAGACGACCTGCCGGCCGAATACGGCGAGTACACGCAGATCAACGCCGACTTCTTCGCCGAACTCGGCTCGCCCGGCGGCGCGGCGAAGGTCGGGCTGACCGAGAACGACCCCGCCGCGGTCAAGGGCCTGGAGAGCCGGGCCGAGGCCACGTAACCACCTGCCGCAGGGGCTTTTCGTAAGGTGAGCTCATGCGGACAGCTCGAATCATCCACGTCATCCGGCAGCTAGGGTCGCTCGTGGTCACCGCGGTGACCGCGGTGACCACGCTCAACGCCTACCGGCCGTTGGCGCGCAGTGGCTACCTGTCGCTGTTCTCGTGGTTTTTCGGCCTGGTCGTCACCGAGTTGCCGCTGCAAACCCTGGTCAGCCAGCTCGGCGGGCTGGCGTTGACGGCCCGACGGCTCACCCCGGCGGTGCGGACGCTGGCCTGGCTGACCGCCGCCGCATCGGCGGCGGGCTTGCTGAACTTCAGCCGGGCCGGCCATCGAGCCAACGTGCCGCTCACCCAGGCGCTCGACGCCGGGCTGGGCTCGGACCGGCGCACCGACTCGGCCGACCTGTGGCGCCGGCCCAAGGGCGCGGGCATCGCCAAGGCGCCGGGCCTGCTGCGCATGTTGCGGATCTACCGCGACTACGCCCACGACTCCGACATCAGCTACGGCGAATACGGCGGCGCCAACCATCTCGACATCTGGCGACGGCCCGACCTGGACCCGAACGGCAAGGCGCCCGTGCTCTTCCAAATCCCGGGCGGCGCCTGGACGACGGGAAACAAACGCGGACAAGCGCATCCGCTGATGAGCCACCTTGCCGAACTCGGCTGGATTTGCGTGGCGATCAACTACCGGCACAGCCCGCGTAACACCTGGCCGGCCCACATCGTCGACGTCAAGCGCGCCCTGGTGTGGGTGAAGCAGCACATCGCCGAGTACGGCGGCGATCCCGAATTCATCGCGATCACCGGCGGTTCGGCCGGCGGCCACCTGTCGTCGCTGGCCGCGCTCACCCCCAACGACCCCCAGTTCCAGCCCGGATTCGAGGACGCCGACACCCGGGTGCAGGCGGCCGTGCCGTTCTACGGGATCTACGACTTCACCCGGCTCGACGACTCGATGCACGCGATGATGCCCGGGTTGCTGATCAAGTCGATCATCAAGCAGCGGCCCTCGACGCACCACGACACGTTCGCCGCCGCGTCGCCGACCCATCGGGTAAACCCCGACGCCCCACCGTTTTTCGTGCTGCACGGCAAGAACGACTCGCTGGCCTTCGTCGAGCAGGCCCGCGACTTCACCGCCAAGCTGCGCGACGTGAGCAACCAACCCGTCGTGTACGCCGAATTGCCTTATACCCAGCACGCTTTCGACATCTTCGGCTCGGCCCGCGCGGTGCACGCCGCGGTCGCCGTCGAACAATTCCTCGCCGAGGTCTACGCGAGCACCCGGGCCACCGCGCCCGCGACCATGGCCTCCGGATCCGCCTGAATCCCGACCGCCTGTAGTTCGCCGCCGATCGCGAGCGACGCGACGCCGTGCACCAGCGACCATAGCGGCGCGGCGAGCTCGCGCGGGTCCCGACCGCCCGAGACGCCCAAGACGCCCGCCCGCTGGCAGTCGGCGATCGCGTCGAGCAGATCCCCGAACGCCTGCTCGCCGGCGACGGCCAGGCCGGGATGGTCGGCCTTGGACAGCTCGGCGCCGAACATCACCCGGTAGTGGTCGGGGTGGGCGACGGCCCAGCGCACGTACGCGCGGCCGAGTTGGACCACCCGATCCTTAGGGTCCGGCGCGGAGGCGGCCGCTGCCAATTCGGCGTGCAGCTCACCGAAACCCTGTTCGGCCACGGTCGCGAGCAACGCCGCCTTGTCGGCGAAGTGCCGGTACGGGGCGGCGGCGCTGACCCCGGCCCGGCGGGCCGCCTCGGTCAGCGTGAAGCCCTTGGGCCCCTTTTCGGCGACCAACGACAGTGCCGCGCTGGTCAGGGCGCGTTTCAGGTCGCCGTGGTGATAGCTGTCCCGACGCACCGCCCCGGTCGGCGATTTTCGCTCGCGTGCCATGTTGACGAGATTAACATTGGGGACTATGTTAAAGCCATTCACATCCGAAGGAAGGGGACGAAATGGACCCGCAACTGACCCCCCGCGCCGGCGACCGCGACCGGGAGCGGGCGGCCACCCGCCTGGGCCAGGCGCTCGCGCAGGGCTACCTGGAACTCGACGAATACGACCGACGCGTGCGGACGGTGTTCGCCGCGCAGACCACCGGGGAGCTGCGTGAGCTGCTCGCCGACCTCCCGCTCGAGCGCATTCGCCGCGCGGACCCGCGGCGCCGGGCCGCCCGCATCCAGGCCGCCCGCCGCGGGGTGCGCATTCACCTCGGCGCCTATCTCGCGATGACCGTCATCGTGCTGACCGTGTGGGCGGCCGTCGCCACCACTACCGACGCCACGTACTTCTGGCCGATCTGGCCCATCCTCGGCGCCGGGATCGGCCTCGTCAGCCACGCGCTGGGCATCCGCCCGGCCGTGAAAACCGTTGCGCGGTAGGGGTTTGCCATGTTGTGGGCCGTCATCACCGGCGCCAGCTCCGGATTCGGCGCGATCTTCGCCGACCAGCTGGCAAGGCGAGGCATGTCGTTGGTGCTCGCAGGGCGCGACGAAGCCCGACTCAAAGCGGTCGCCCAGCGGGTCGAGCAGCCCGTTGAACTTGCCGTCGGCGACCTTGGCACCCGGGCCGGCGTCGACAACCTGGTCGCCCGCTTGGACGGCCGGGAGGTCGACGTGCTGGTCAACAACGCCGGCTTCGGCACCTACGGCCCGTTCGCGGAGGTCGACGCCGAGCGCGAGCGCGAGCTGGTCGCGGTCAACGTCGACGCGCTGGTGCGGCTGACGCACGCGGTGCTGCCCGGCATGCTGGCGCGGGGTCGGGGCGGCGTCCTGAATGTCGCCTCCACCATCGCCTTTCAGCCCGGCCCGTATCAGGCCACCTATGGCGCGTCGAAGGCTTTCGTGCTGTCGCTGAGCCAAGCGTTGTGGGCCGAGACGCGCGGTTCCGGGGTGACCGTCACCGCGTTGTGCCCCGGGCCCACCCGGACCGGGTTCGTCGATGCGCTCGGCTCGGACGTGTCGCACACCGCGATCTATCGCCGGCTCGCGGCGCCCGAACCCGTCGTGGCCGCCGGGCTGCGGGGGCTGGACCGGGGCCGCGCCGTCGTCGTGCCCGGGTGGCGCCTTCGCGCGATGGCCACCGGCTCACGACTGATGCCCGGGTGGCTCTCGGCGGTCGTCAGCGGCCGAATGCTGCGGCCCGCCGAGCCAAGCTAGGTCTTGGGCCGAACGCCCGCGGCGCGATAGACGAAGACCGGCTGCACGGGAAAGCGCAGCGTCGTCGCCGGCAGCGTCTGAAGCACCTCGTCGGGAATCTTCTTGCGGTAGTTGAGCCGCATCGACCCGCTGAAGGCGGGATCGACGCCGTGCAAATCGATTTCGAGCTTCAGGCCCTTGCCGGTGATGGTGGCGCGGGCCGGCCCCCTGGCGTTGTTCCAGGGGCAGTCGATCGATCGGAGGTTGGCGTCCCCGCGCGCGGGCAGCGTGGCGACGACCCGTGCCGCGGTGAACGCGAACGCGCCCGTGTAGCGGGAGACGCCCGAGGCGGAGTAGACGCCCGGCACATGGCCGCCGAAGTGCCGGCTGACGCCGACCTTGCCGGCGCTGAAGATGATTCCCTCGGCGTCGAGCTCGTCGCGCAGCGCGGCGGGCAGTTTGCCGATTTCGGACAGGTTGCGGAGGAAGCCGAACACGTTCCAGACCGTAGCGTCTATTGCACCGTGACGTTGGCCGTATAGGTGCACGCCGGTTTGGAGTCCTTGCCGACGAAGCTGGTGTAGGACGTGCCGACGGTCGTGGTTCCCGGCTTCAGCGCGGTGAACGTCCACACCTCCGTGCCGGGCGCCCCCAACGCGTCCGAGCTCGGTGGCACGAATTCGTGGCTGGTCTGCTTGAGGACCCCCGAGTCGCCGATCTTCATGTCCGGCGCCCACCGGTACGGGGTGGTGTAATTCGAGCCCAACTTCACGACGAGCGTGTTGCCGACCGCCAGCGTGATGCCCTGGGTGATGACGCTCTGCGTGAGCACGTCGTTCATCGGCACCTGCAGCGTCTTGGTCGACGGCGGGTTCCTGGACTCGAAATGGCAGCCCACCAGGATCGGCGAAACGAGCATCGCGACGGTCACCAAAAGCCTGATCTTCCCGACAGTCATCGAGCCCATTATGGCCTGAAGCCCCATCGACGCGCGGCCCGGCGATACCCCATGGGCGGCTCGGCGTTTCGCGCGCGCGTTTGCTGCGCGTCGGGTAGCTTCTGTGCATGTTTGGCATCATCCGGCCCTGCCGTCACCGGCTCGGCGGCGAGCTGGCGGCGGCCTGGACAGCCCAGTTGTGCGGATTGTGTCTGGCGCTGCGCGACGACTACGGCCAGACCGCGCGCATCGCCACCAACTACGACGGCCTGGTTGTCTCGTTGCTGGTCGAGGCGCAATCGCCCGGGGAACCGAGCCGCCGCGCAGCCGGGCGCTGCCCATTGCGCGGGATGCGCCGCGCCGACGTGGCCACCGGTGACTGCGTGCGACTGGCCGCGGTGGTGTCGTTGGCGCTGGCCGCCGCGCGGGTCCGCGATCACGTCGACGACCGCGACGGGGTGGTCGGCGTGGCCGGGGTGCGGCCGGCCGCGCGCCGCATCGCCGAACGCTGGGTGCGCCAGGGCACCGACACCGGTCACAGCCTGGGCTTCGACACGGGTGTGCTCGTCGCCGCGATGGACCGCCAGCCCGCCCTCGAATCCCAGGCCCGCCCCGGTAGCTCGCTGTTGCTGGTGACTGAGCCCACCGAGACCGCCGTCGCCGAGGCGTTCGCGCACACCGCGGTGTTGGCCGGTCGTCCGGACAACGCGGCGCCGCTGCGCGAGATCGGGCGGCTGTTCGGCCGGGTGGCGTACCTGCTCGACGCGGTCGAGGACTACCGCGACGACGTCGCGCGGGGGAAGTGGAACCCGTTGGCGGCCACGGCAACTCCCGTGGCAACGGCGCGCGCCCTATGCGACGACGCGGCGTTGGGCATCGAGCTGGCGCTGGCCGACGTGTCGTTCACCGACGGCCGGCTGCCCCACCGGCTGCTGACCAGCGAGGTGCGCCGATCGATCAAGCGCACCTTCGCCCACGCCGGTTTCAGCGCGCAAAGCGGGACGCCGCACGGCCAGCAGGAACCCATCAACTTCGGCGATCAGCCCGGGCAGCCCGAAGGTGACGGCGAAAACCCCGCCGGCAAGCGCAAGAAGAGCGGGGACGGCACCGGCTGCTGGTGTTGCTGCGAGAGCTGCGACTGCTGCTGCGACGACTGCTGCTGCGACTGCTCCTGACCGGCCGCGCGCGACGGAATCCCCGGCCTTCAGGCGACTCTCGACGGGTCTGAAGTGACCTAACCGACAACCCCGCCCGCCCCATCCCCGCTCGGCGCGAGCCGAGCAAGTCCGGCAGGATGGGCTGGTGTTTGGCCTCGTCCTGATCGTCGCGCTCGTCTCCACCGTCATCGTCGGGACGGTCATCGGCCGGCGCTATCGCGTCGGTCCGCCGGTGCTGCTCATCGTGCTCGGCACCCTGCTCGGCTTGGTCCCCCATTTCGCCAATGTGCATGTCAATGGCGAGGTGGTGCTGTTGCTGTTCCTGCCGGCGATCTTGTACTGGGAGGGCCTGAACACCAGCTTCCGCGAGATCCGGGCGAACGCGCGCATCATCGTCTTCCTCAGCGTCGGCCTGGTGATCGCGACGGCGGTGGCGGTCTCGTGGACCGCGCGGGCGCTGGGGATGGACTCGCACGCGGCGGCCGTCCTGGGCGCCGTGCTCTCCCCCACCGACGCCGCCGCCGTGGCCGGCCTCGCCAAGAAGTTGCCGCGCCGGTCCGTCACCGTCCTCAAGGCCGAGAGTCTCATCAACGACGGCACCGCGCTGGTGCTGTTCGCCGTCACCGTCCACGTCGCGATCGGCGGATCCGCGATCACCCCGCCCGACCTGGTCGGCCGTTTCGTCGGCTCCTACCTCGGCGGCATCGCCGCCGGACTCCTGGTCGGCGGTGCGGTGACGCTGCTGCGCAAGAGAATCGACGCCCCGCAAGAGGAAATGGCATTGAGCGTGCTGACGCCGTTCGCGGCGTTCCTGTTGGCCCAGAGCATGGACTGCAGCGGGGTCGTCGCGGTCATGGTCGCGGCATTGGTGCTCGCCTACGCCGGTCCGGTGGTGATCCGCGCGCGATCACGCCTGCAGGCCTACGCATTTTGGGACAGCGCGACCTTCCTGCTCAACGGCTCGTTGTGGGTGTTCGTCGGTGTTCAGATACCGGGGGCGCTGCGCGGCATCGCCGGCGTGGACGGCGGGATTCGCCACGCGCTGTTCATCGCGCTCGCCGTCACCGCCGTGGTGATTTTGTCGCGCATCTTCTGGGGCGAGTTCACGGTGTTGTTGATCCGCCTGATCGACCGCCGGCAGGCCCAACGCGAACGCCGCGTCAGCTGGCGGCAACGCTTCGTCACCGCGTGGGCCGGCTTCCGCGGTGCGGTCTCACTCGCCGCGGCGCTGGCCGTCCCGACCACCACGCTCAGCGGCGCGCCGTTCCCCGACCGGAGCCTGCTGATCTTCATCGTGGTGGTCGTCATCCTGACCACCGTCCTGGTCCAGGGGACCACGCTGCCCGCGGTGGTGCGCTGGGCGCAGATGCCCGAGGACGTCGCGCACTCCGAGGAGCTGCAACTGGCCCGCACCCGGGGTGTGCGAGCCGCCCTCGACGCGTTGCCCGCCGTCGCCGACGAGGTCGGCGTCGGCGACGACCTGCGGCGCCGGCTGCAGAAGGAATACGAGGAGAAGGCCGCGCTGGCGCTGGCCACCGAAGACGGCTCGACGAACAACCACCTGGTCAAGAAGAAGGAACTGGTCCGGCGGGTGCGGTTGGGTGTGCTCGACAGCAAGCGCCGGGAGATCACCGCGCTGCGCAACCAGAACCTGATCGACGACATCGTGCTGCGTGAGCTGCAGAACGAGATGGACCTCGAGGAAGTGCAGCTGCTCGACGCCGCCGACAACGAGTAAGGGCGTCGGTCCTCGACCGTACAGTCGGCTCCATGTTGCAGACGGTCGCGATCCGCGGGTATCGCTCGCTGCGCGAGGTGATCCTGCCGCTGGGCCGGCTCTCGGTCGTCACCGGCGCCAACGGCGCCGGAAAGTCGTCGCTGTACCGCGCGCTGCGGTTGCTGGCCGATTGCGGCCGCGGCGAGGTGATCGCCTCGCTCGCCCGGGAGGGCGGGCTGCAGTCCGCGCTGTGGGCCGGGCCCCAGGAGCTCAAGGGCGCCCGGCGCACCGGGAAGGCCGAGGGCACCGTGCGCACCCGGCCGGTTTCCCTCGAATTGGGCTTTTCTGCAAGTGATTTCGGCTATCTGGTCGACCTGGGCATCCCGGTGTCGGCGGGGCAAGCCCGCTCAGCTTTCGCTCGCGATCCGGAAATCAAGCGGGAGGCGGTCTTCGCCGGTCCGGTGTTGCGCGCCGGCACGACGCTGGTGCGCCGAGCCGCGAGTTTCGTCGAGGTCAGTGCCGACACCGGTCGCGGATTCGACGAGCTGTCCCGGTCGCTGCCGTTGTACCGCAGCGTGCTGGCCGAGTACGCCAACCCGCACGCGCTGCCCGAGCTCGCCGAGGTGCGCGAGCGGCTGCGCGGGTGGCGGTTTTACGACGGCTTCCGCGTCGACGCCGGGGCGCCGGCGCGGCACCCGCAGGTGGGCACCCGCACCCCGGTGCTCTCCGACGACGGCAGCGACCTGGCGGCCGCGGTCCAGACGATCATCGAGGCCGGCTTCGACGACCTGAGCCGCGCCGTCGCCGACGCGTTCGACGGCGCCACGATTTCGGTCGCCGTGCACGACGGCCTCTTCGATCTGCAGTTGCGTCAGCGCGGCATGCTCCGGCCCCTGCGATCGGCGGAATTGTCCGACGGCACACTGCGATTCCTGCTGTGGGCCGCCGCGTTGTCCAGCCCGCAGGCGCCGTCGCTGATGGTGCTCAACGAACCGGAGACCTCGCTGCACCCGGAGTTGGTGCGCCCGCTCGCGGGGCTGATCCGCACCGCCTCGGCGCGGACGCAGGTCCTGGTGGTCACCCATTCCCGCACGCTGTTGGAGGCCATCGGCGACGACTCCGTCGACATCGAGCTGTACAAGGAGTGGGGCGAAACGCGCGTCGCCGGCCAGGACCTGCTGAGTACGCCGCCGTGGGACTGGGGCAAGCGCTAGCTTCGCGCGGCCGGGCCTCACCCCGTACGCACGCGCCATCGAGCGTGCATTCACGGCGGTGTTTCTCGGCGTGTCGCCGCCGTGGGTGCACACTCAACGCCCCGTACGCACGCGCTCGAAGCCTGCGCGGCGGAATTCATGGACTGTTCAGGCCGGCGTCAGGTCCGCATTGTTGAGTGCACACGCGCACCGCGTGTCCTCACGTTATGCGCGTTGTACAGGTCGCCAATTTCTACGGCCCTCGCTCCGGCGGCCTTCGCACCGCGGTGGACCGGCTGGGCGCCGAATACTGCGCCGGCGGTCACGAGGTGTTCCTGATCGTGCCCGGGCAGCGGGCCGAACGCAGCCAGCTGCGCACCGGCGTGGTGCGAATCACCCTGCCCGCCAGGCTGATTCCCCTCACCGGCGGCTACCGCGCGGTGCTGCCCGGACCCGTCAAGGCGCTGCTGGAGGCGTTGCGGCCCGACGCACTGGAGGTTTCGGACCGGCTGACGCTGCGATCACTGGGCCGGTGGGGCCGCGACCACGGCGCCACGACCGTGATGATCTCCCATGAGCGGTTGGATCGCCTTGTGGGGCAAGTGCTTCCGCGGCGGGCCGCGGTCAGGTTCGCCGACCTGGCCAACGCGCGCACCGCGGCCGATTACGACACGGTGGTGTGCACCACCGGTTTCGCCCGGGAGGAATTCGATCGAATCGGCGCCACCAACACCGTCACCGTTCCCCTGGGCGTCGACCTGCAGACCTTTCACCCGCGCCGCCACTCCTACCTGGTGCGGCGGCGCTGGGCCGCACCGACACAGCTGCTGGTGGTCCATTGCGGCCGCCTGTCGGTGGAGAAACGCGTCGACCGCAGCATCGACGCGATCGGCGAATTGCGCCACGCCGGGGTCGACGCCCGGCTCGTCGTCGTCGGTGAGGGTCCGCTACGGGCCAGGCTGGAGCGTCAGGCGGCCCGGCTGCCGGTCGATTTCACCGGCTTCGTCTCCGATCGGCGCACGGTCGCCGGGCTGCTGGCCTCCGCCGACGTGACGCTGGCCCCCGGGCCGCACGAGACCTTCGGGCTGGCGGCGCTGGAGTCGCTGGCGTGCGGGACGCCAGCCGTCGTCTCGCGCACCTCGGCGCTCACCGAGATCGTCACCCCGGACAGCGGCGCTTCGGCGGACAACCACCCGGCCGCCATCGCACGGGCGGTCAGCGCCATCACGCGTCGTCCCGAACTCCACCGTCGCGTCTCCGCGCGGCGCCGCGCCGAGGACTTCACCTGGCATCGCGCGGCGGCGGGCATGCTGGCCTCGCTGGGGGCCGCCGACGGCGACGCCGAACACACGGCTTAGAAGTCGGAGGCCGCCCACGACCCGGGCGGGTAGGGCGGCACCGTGCCGGCGAACGCGCCGTCGGTAAGCCTGCACAAGGTGTCGGAAATCGTTCCGGCATTGGCCAATACCTTCGGGTCCCCGCCGGGCGCGAGGCGCGCGACCACCGCCTGCCAGGAATAGCCGACGCCGCCGTGCTCGTACCAGAGGAACCAGTCGGCGTCGCGATGGCCGGCCCGGATCAGCCGGCGGAACGGCAGTGTCGGGTCGCTGACCGAGTCGGTCGCGTTGAACGGCGCGCCGATGTCGGCGATGGGCGGTAGCAGCTTGAGCAGCTCCGGCGGCACTTGCGACAAGTGCTGCACTTCTTGAACGGGCGTCGTCAGCGCGCACTGGGTGTTTGGCACCGCCTGGGCCGGGACCGCCGTTGCCAGGACCGCCGTGACCGCAACACATCCGGTCATTACGTAGCTGATGCGCGCCACGATCCGCTCCATCTGCTCTGCCGCCCCTCAGCACACTACGCCCGGCCGATAGGGTCGATCGAGTGAACGCCCGAGATCAGGTGTTGATCACCGCCGCGGAATTGGCCAACCTCATCGAGGCCGGCGAACGGCTCACCATCCTCGACGTCCGTTGGCGCCTCGATGAACCCGACGGACGGCCCGCCTACCTTCAGGGCCACATACCGGGCGCGGTGTATGCGTCCTTGGAGGACGAACTCAGCGACCACGCCGTCGCCGGACGCGGCCGCCACCCGCTGCCCTCGGGGAGCGATCTGCAGGCCGCCGCGCGCCGGTGGGGCGTCCGGCAGGACGAGCCGGTGGTGGTCTACGACGACTGGAACCGCGCCGGCTCGGCGCGGGCATGGTGGGTGTTGACGGCGGCCGGCCTGCCGAACGTCCGCATCCTGGACGGCGGCCTGGGGGCCTGGCGATCTGCCGGCCGGAGCCTCGAAACCGGCGAGGCCACAGCGCAACCCGGGAACGTGACTGTGCCCCATGATGATCTGTATGCAGGGGCCCTACCCACCCTGACCGCCGAGCAGGCCGGCGCGGGCGGCGTGACGTTGCTCGACGCGCGGGCACCCGAACGTTTCCGCGGCGAAGTCGAGCCGCTCGACCCGGCCGCCGGGCACATCCCCGGTGCCACCAACCTGCCGAGCACGGCCGTCCTGTCCGCCGACGGCACGTTCGGCGGCGAAGAGGCGCTCCTGCGACTGCTCGCCGACCGCGGGATCGAACGGGATGCCACGGTGGGCGCCTACTGCGGATCCGGCGTGACCGCCAGCGTCACGGTCGCCGCCCTGGCGGCGGCGGGCCGGGACGCGGCGCTGTTTCCCGGGTCGTGGTCCGAGTGGTGTGCGGACCCGGGCCGCGCGGTGGCCGTCGGCCCCGAGTAGCGGCTCAGGTGCCGGCCCAGCTCCGCAGGAAAGCGGCGGTTACCCGGGCGGCGTTGTTCGCCGCGATCCGCTTGTAGCAGAAGAACTGAAACGGAAAGCCCGGCAGGTGAAGCGGATCGCCCGGCCCGTCGGTGATGCCCCGGATGCCCAGGAATGGGACGCCGTGCGCGTCGGCCACGGTCTGCGCGGCCGCGGTCTCCATGTCGGTTGCGGCATAGGCCGGGTCCGACGTCGAGACGATGCGCATGTTGCTGATCAGGGCGCTTCTCAGCCAGGGGCCCGCCGTCTGCCGGAAGTTGCCGGTATACCGCAGCGACCGATCGGGCGCGCTGCGCGGCTGACAGCCGAAAACGTCGCCGCCGTTCGGGATGCACGGAAACGCGACGCCGTTGTTGTTGTCCCAGCTGCATCCGTCGCCCCCAACGACGATCCGCGGCCGTCGCCGCAAATCGATCCGGTGGGTGACGCTTTCCAGTGCGACGGAAAGCTTCCCGGCCTCGGCCAGCATGCCGGGGTCAACCGCGCGGAATGTGGTGCCGTGGTCCAACGTCCACCGCGCCGGAACGGCGACGTCCGCGATGCCGGTGCGGCCCGCCCCACCGGCGACGCCCGAAAACACCACGGCGGCAATGGAATCGCGAGGGAAGCGGGTGAGCGCGGCCTCGGTGGTGTCGACGGCGTTCACCAGGCCGATGCCG
>NZ_LZIZ01000147.1:0-551 GCF_001666915.1 Mycobacterium sp. E3339
GCCGGCTTGGTCATATCGAAGGTCAGACCTTGATTGACAGTCGAAAAGGAATAGATGATTCTCGCCAGCCATTCGCTACCGGCGGTCACGTCGACCCCGGCGCCGACCTCGCCGCGTTTCTGGGCGTCGCGCACGTAGGGTTCGAGGAACTTTGTGGTTCGGCGGACGGCAGCGTCGCCGTCGGCGACCATGTGGCGCATCAGCTCGGCATCGTCGGCCATCAAACGGTTCCGTGTGCGATGGTCCAGCAAGATTCTGGCATGGGTTTCCGCCATCGCTCCGACCTGCTCGGCCAGCGTGTTCTTCTTGGCCATGGCGGAAGCGACCTCTCGATAAAACCGCTGCGCACCGAATTCGATCGCGGCGTCGATGAGCACGTTGCGGTCTTCGAAGTACCGGTACACCGTGCCCCGCGACACGTTGGCTTTCCGCGCGACGTCCTGCACGCTGGTGCGCTCGATGCCGAGCTGGGTGAAGCATTCGTTCGCCGCCTCGAGGATCTGGTCCCGGCGATCGAATTCCCCATCCGACTCGAGATCGGACGGGGCCGG